>JAEVZM010000614.1 GCA_023392225.1 Pseudomonadota bacterium | reverse complement strand
GATCTCGACCGAGAGCGGCGTGACCAGCGCGGCGCGCTGGGCGGCGAGGTCCTCGCGGGTCACCGGGCTGCCGGCGGCGGCAAGGTCCGCGGCGATCTCGGCTGCGATGTCGCCCTTGTAGAAGTCGGCATAGCCGGCGCGGGCGAGCTGCTCCAGCGTATCGGCGAGGCGGTCGGCCGGCAGCTTCGTTCCGACCGCCGGAACCTTGCCGTCGACGAGGTAGTGCGCGGCGAAGCCGGGCGACGCCGAGAGCGCCTCGAGGTTCTCGCTCGCGAGCTCGGCGAAGGAGGCGGTGACCGGGATGCCGTCACGGGCGAGGGCAAGGGCGCCGGCGAGCAGGTCCCGGCGCGGCATGCGGCCGCCGAGCGCGGTCGCCGCCTCGTGGGCCATCTCCCAGGTGCCGACAGCGCCGGCGACGGTGAGAGCCGCCTTCGGCCCGCGATGCGGGATGGTGTCGTGGCCGTCCTTGGCATAGGCCTCGATGGTGGCCCTGCTGCCGGCGCGACCGGCGCCGTCGATGCCCTTCGGCGGCCGGCCGGGCTCGGCGACGATCCAGAAGGCGTCGCCGCCGATGCCGGTCATGTGCGGATAGACCACGGCGATCGCCGCGCACATCGCGATCATCGCCTCGAGCGCGTTGCCGCCGGCGCGCAGCACCTCGGCGCCGACCTCGGCCGCCGCCCGGTGCGGGGCGGTGACCATTCCCTTCTCGCCGACGGTGGTCTCCGCCATGGTGGCGCTCAGCCCTTCCAGTCGTATTGCGGCGCGTAGCCGAGCACCTCGCGCGCCTTGTCGATCGAGATGAGCGACTCGTTGGCGGCGACGGGGCGCTTCCTGGCAGCGTCGGGGAAGACCTCGGCGAGGAGGGACTCGTTGTCCTTGGCCATCACCGAGTTGGAGTTGGCGATGCCGAAGACGTGGGCGCCCTTGAGCTTGGAATCGAGCGACAGGCGGACCGCCTGGGCGGCGTCGCGGGCGTCGATATAGGTCCAGAGGTTGAACTTGCGGGAATGGGCGTCGGCGTCGTAGCCGGCGAAGTTGGCGTAGTCGGCCGGCTCCTGGACGTTGGAGAAGCGGAGGCCGATGATCTTCAGGGCCGGGTCCCAGCGGCAGAACTGCTCGGCCATCGTCTCGCCCATCAGCTTGGAGAGCGAGTAGGCCGTCTCCGGGCGCTCGATCTCCTCGTCGACCGGAACGTAGGCCGGGCCCTTGGGATAGGGGATGCCGTAGACGGTCTCGCTCGAGGCCCACACGACGTTCTTGATGCCGAGCTGCCGGGCGGCCTCGAAGACGTTGTAGGTCGAGACCGTGTTGACGCTGAAGGTGACGTGGTTGGTCGCCTGGCCGGGTGCCGCGATGGCGGCGAGGTGGACGACGCCGGTCACGTTCTCGACGCGCTCGTCGATCATCGACAGCGCGGCCATGGCCTGGCCGAAGTCGGTGACGTCGGCGCGGCTGTAGACGACGTCGCCGGGCTTGGGCGGGTTGGATTGGCCGGGCGGCGGCACGGTATCGACGGACGTGACCTGGTAGCCCTGGTCCATCAGGTGCCTGACGACGGCGCGGCCGAGCTTGCCGCTGCCTCCGGTTACGACGATCATGCATTCCTCCCAGAGTTGATCGGCCTAGCGCATAGCGGATGGAGACGGCGGGAGCCAGCGGCTTCCGCCGTCGGCCCGCGGCTCAGGCCGCCAGGCGCTCGACCGCATGCGGGTCGGCGGAGAGCTCCTCGTAGATCCTGAGGATGTCGGGGCGTTGGCAGACCCCGGTACCAGGGTTGAGCGCCGCCGCGGCACCGGCCGCGGTGCCGAGGAGGGCGGCTTCCTCGAGGTCGCGGCCCTCGAGCAGCGCGAGGGTCACGCCGCCGACGAACGAATCGCCGGCGCCGACCGCCGAGCGGGTCTTGACCTTGGGGGCGCGGACGAGGAAGGCGCCGTCGGCGCTGGCGATCACCGCGCCGTCCATGCCGAGCGTTACCGCGATGATCTCGGCGTGGCCGTCGCCGACCACGGCGCGGGCGGCGCGGGCGACTTCGTCGGGGCTGCCGAGCGTCCGGCCGACATAGGCCTGGAACTCGTTGAGGCTCGGCTTGACCAGCTTCACCGGCGTGCGGCCCAGGGTCTCGCCAAGGCCCGGCCCGGAGCTGTCGAGGATGAACGGCACCTCGTGCCGGGCGGCGATGGCACCGACGCGGGCGAGGATGTCGGGCTCGCAGCCGGCCGGCACGCTGCCGCTCGCCACCAGGCAGTCGAACTCGGCCGCCTCGATCGCGGCGAGGCAGGCCGCGATCTCGTCCGGCTGGAGATGAGGACCGCTCGGGATGAAGCGGTATTCCTGCCCGGTCGAGCGCTCGTAGACCATGAGGGCGATACGGGTGTTGCCCGAGATCGGGATGATCTTCCGCGGCAGCCCGATCTGGGCCAGGAGGTCGTCGAGCAGGCTGCCGCTGGCGCCGCCGGCAAGGCAGACGGCGAGCGTATCGCCGCCGAGCTCGCAGACCACGCGGGCAACGTTGATGCCGCCGCCGCCGGGCTCGAACACTTCGTGCTCGGTGCGGGTCTTGTGCGTCGGCCGCACCGTCTCCGCCTCGCTGGACACGTCGATGGTGGGATTGAGGGAGAGCGTAAGGACAAGGGGCATGGGGCGGGGTTCCGGGGACGTTTGAGGATGCGCCGCGGTGGACTCGCCGAACTCTATCAGATCAGGGGACGAACGCCCCCTGTGGCATCGTCCTCCCAGTACGCGATCTCGCGCAGCGCCTCGATGTCGAGGATCTCGAGCAACCGGTTCTTCCAGCGGATGATCTTGCGGTCGGAGAGGCGCTTGAGGGTCTTGTTGGTGTGGACGATGGAGAGGCCGAGGGCGTCGGCGAGATGCTGCTGGGTCAGCGGCGGGAAGAACCGGTCCGGCGGGGCGAGGCCGACGGCGCTCGCCCGCGAATGGAGATGGAGGAGCAGATAGGCGGTGCGCTCGAGCGCCGTGCGCCGCCCGATCGAGAGGAGATTCTGGTCGAGGATCTGCTCTTCCCGGGAGCCGAGCCAGGTGACGTCGAAGGCAAGGCTCGGATAGCGCTCGAACAGCTCCCACATCCGCTCGCGGGGGAAGACGCAGAGCAGCATCTGGCTGAGCGCCTCGACCGAGTGCGACATCTCGTCGAACAGCGAGGCCTGGAGGCCTAGGAAATCACCCGGCAGGGCGAAATTGAGGAGTTGCCGCCGGCCGTCGGGCAGCGTCTTGTAGCGGAAGGCCCAGCCCTGGAGCACGGTGAAGAGGTGGGTGCTGCTCGTGCCTTCCTGGAGAATCGTGGCGCGCGGATCGACGATCAGCTCGCCGCTCTTGAAGGAAGAGACGAAGGCCAGCTCTTCCGGGGTGAAGGGGCGAAAGGCAGGAAGCTTGCGGATAGGGCATTTCTCGCAAGGATAGCGGAGCGCCGTTGCCGCCCCCCGCTCGGCTTGCGTTGCACCGGACCGAGTCCGGCGGCTGCTCGTTGTCCTCGCCCGCGTCATGTCAAATTTAAATGCGTTCCCGATTGCAGAGTTCCATAATGGTGACATGACCACCCTGTCGAGCGTGATGCCGCCTGTCATGGAAAGCCCGTTGCCGACCGCTACGATCCTCGTGGTCGAGGACGAGCCGCTGATCGCCCTCGACATCGAGGATGTGCTGACCGGTCTCGGTGCGACCGTCCGCCTGGCGCGAAGCCTCGCCGAGGCGCGCGAGGCCCTCGCCGGAATGGTGCCGCCCGGGCTGGTGCTGCTCGACGTCGTCCTGCCCGACGGCCGGTCCTTCGACCTCGCCCACGAGCTGCTCGCGGCGGGCGTTCCCCTCGCGTTCCTCACCGGCTACGACCACGGCATTCCGGATACGCTCCGCGCGGTGACGGTGATCGAGAAGCCGTTCAGCACCGAGGCGATCGTCGCGCTCGCTCGCAGCGTCCTCGACGGCGCCGGCTGACACTCCGCTCACCCGCCACCGCCCGGGCTGGGACTGGTGGCCGCCGGCGCGGCCTCCGCGCGCTCGCTCGGCGGTGGCACGGGTTCATCCTCGGCCTCGCCCGAGAGGAATTCGCCGAACTTGGCGAGGCTCTCGAAGTGGTCGCAGAACACCTTGACCACGACGAGCAGCGGCACGCCGAGCAGGGCGCCGACGATCCCCCACATCCAGCCGCCGAAGGCGAGGGCGATCAGGATCGCCACCGGGTTCAGCTCGAGCCGCCGGCCGAGGGTCAGCGGCGTCACCACAGAGCCCTCGATGGCGTTGCAGATGAAGTAGGCGAGCGGCGGCAGCGCCGCCATGCCGAGCGTCGGAAAGGTGACCAGTCCGATCGCGAAGGCGAGCGCCATGCCGATCAGCGCGCCGAGATAGGGAATGTAGTTGAGCAGCGCCGCACCGACCCCCCACAGCACCGGGTTGGGCATGCCGATGACCGCCATCGAGATGCCGACCGCCGCGCCGAAGCCGATGTTGATCACCGTGATGGTCAGGAGGTAGCGCGACACCTCCGCCTCCACGTCGTGGACGACACGGAGCGAGCGCTTCTTGTCGCTGAGGGTGGGCAGGATCCGGACCAGCTTCTGGAGGAAGAGGTCTCCCGAGGAGAGCAGGAAGACGACGAAGAGCAACGTCACGCCCAGCGTGCTGCCGATGCCCGAGAGGGTGTCGGTCGCCCACGAGATGATGCCGGGCTGGGCGAGCACCACCTTCTGCGGCGCGCCCGGCTCGTCGGTGCCCTCGGCGATCGCCTGCAGCCGCTCGCTGGCATAGACGAGCCGCGATATCGGCCCGCTCATGCCTTCGCCAGCGAACCGGTCGCGGAGCTGTTCCACCATCTGCGGCGCCTCCGAGATCATGCGCGTGGTGGGCTCGGCGAGCAGCGCGGCGACGCCGACGGTGGCGGCGCCGATGCCGATCACGACGAGGATCGCGGTCGCCACCGGCGGCACGCGGCGCCGGGCGAGGGCGCGGACCAACGGCATGAACGCGAGCGTGACGAGCAGTGCCAGGATCAGCGGCAGGAAGAAGCCGCGGGCGTAGTAGAGAACGGCAACGAGCAGGATCAGGAACGTGCCGACGACGGCGACGCCGACCACCCGCGGCATCACCGGGGGCGGCGGGGCATCCTGTTCACGCTCGATGACGACGACGGGCCTGGTGGCCATTGCGACACTCCCTCCAGGCGAAGGGGCGCGCGTTCCGTCAGCGGCGGCGGAAAAGCTGCCGCGCGAAGAGGAAGGCGATCAGCCCGACGACGCCCATTGCCCCGACGGTCGATCCGGCCGGTGGCGGCTCAGTCTTGGTCTCGACGAATTCCTGCTTGACCGCCGGCGCGATGGGGGGCGGCTGCGTACTTTTCTTCTTCTTGTCGCTCGACGCCGCGATCGCCACGATGATCCCGGCAATCACCAGGAAGCCGAGGCCGATGAAGCCGAGCGCAGGGACCGTGCCGATCTCATGCGCCAGCCACACCGCGAAGGCGGCGAGCCCGAAGGAGAAGGCAAGCAGCAGGAACAGCAGCGTCGCGGCGCCGAGGGCTGCCTGGCGCGCGATCTGTCGCGCCTGGGCCTTGGCCCGTGCCTTGGCGAGGTCTAGACCGAGCAACCCGGCTCTAAGCAGCGCGACGAGCATCCATCGTCACTTGCGGTTGAGGAGGCCGAGGGCGAAGCCCACGCCCGCCGCGATCATCACCGAGACGAAGGGATTCTGCCGGATGCGTCCCTCCACGCTGTCCATGGCCTGGCTCGCCTGATGCTGCGCCGCCTCGAGCGCCTCGGCACCGAACTCGCCGGCCTCGTTCAGCATGCGCTCACCGACGCCGGTCGCCTGGCGGGCGGCAGCGCTCATCTTGTCCTTGAGGGCCGACTGGATGCCGGCGCTGTCGGCCATCAGCGTCTTCACGCTGTCGGTCAGCGAGGCGATGTCGGCGCGAATCTTGTCCAGGTTATCGTTGAGCTCTTTTTCGGAAGGGGTGGCCATGTCGCGTCTCCTCTGGGTTGCGCCCGACCCGGCCCTCAAGCGAGCATGGGGAGGCGCGGTATAACGAAACCTGGCGGCGATCGGTTCCAGCGCTCCGATAGTGTCCCTTAACGGGTATACTATTTGTGAAGCGCGGTGTGGGCAATCGCCGCCTCGGCAGCGGCGTCCGGGCCATAGTCGCTCTCGCCGCTGACTTCGAGCGTCTCGGCCAGACGGTTGCGGGCACGGTTGACCCGGCTCTTGATGGTGCCGACGGCGACGCCGCAGATCTCTGCCGCCTCCTCGTAGGAGAAGCCCGATGCGGCAACCAGGATCAGCGCCTCGCGCTGGTCGGCGGCGAGCTTGCCGAGCGCCCGGTTCATGTCGTCCATGTCGAGATGGCCGTGCTGCTCGGGATGGACGGCGAGGTTGCGTGAATAGGCGCCGTCGACGTCCTCCACCTCGCGACCCTTCTTCCGCATCTGCGAATAGAACTCGTTGCGCAAGATCGTGTAGAGCCAGGCCCTCAACTTCGTGCCTGGCGTGAAGCTCTGACGGTGCGCCCACGCCTTGGTCAGCGTCTCCTGCACCAGATCGTCGGCCCGGTCGGGGCGGCCGATGAGGGAGAAGGCAAAGGCGCGGAGGCTCGGAATCGCTTCGATCAGGCCGTCGCGGAATTCGTCCGGGGCATTCATGCGGCGGGATCCTGGGAAAGAGGACGGGAACGGCAAGACCTTCAGGCCTTGCCGCCCGGGTCCTTGCTCTCTAGCTGCTTCAACAGTTCGACAAATCGGTCGGGGATCGTCTCGCGCGCCACTTCGTCGTAGTAGGCGCGGAGGCGGGTTCCGATCGCGGCCTGGACTCCCTTGTCCAGCTTCCGCGACGGGTCTGCGCCGACGGCTGCTGTTTCCGTCATCTCGTCAGGCTTGTCCTTGTGGTCCTTCGACATACTGTGCTCACGCTCAAGAAGACGTCGACGGATCGGATGGGCATCCGCCGGCCGTGGGGTAAGAATGAGTGGAACCCGAAAAGGTTCCGTCGCGTTCCGATTGTTTGGAACCCGTTCGGTGGCGGTGCGTTTATAGTGCGTCCGCGCTGATGGCGGGGCATAGTGGGAATGTTCGAGGGAGACTGCAACACATGTCGGTTGCCGAACTGGTCGGGCCGCACCTGCCATATCTGCGACGCTTCTCGCGCGCCCTTTCGGGGAGCCAGAAAAGCGGCGATTCCTATGTCGAAGCGCTGCTCGAGACGATCGTGGTGGATCCCGACACGATAGCCGGAGCATCCAATCCACGCCTCGCCCTTTATGGCCTGCTCTGCAGCCTGTGGGAGTCGATCACCCTCAACCTCGCCGGCGCCGAGCCGAGCGATCAGTGGGAAAAGGCGGCGCAGACCAAGCTCGCCAGCATGGAGCCGCGGCCGCGCCAGGCATTTCTCCTGACCGCGGTCGAGGGCTTCACCATCCCGGAGGCGGCGGCGATCCTGCGTACCGACGAGGCCGGCGTCACGGCGCTGCTGGACGAGGCGGCCCGCGAGATCGGCGCGATGATGGCCACGGATGTCCTCATCATCGAGGACGAGCCGCTGATCGCCATGGACATCGAGGATATCGTCACCAACCTCGGCCATCGCGTCATCGGCGTCGGGCGGACCCGCTCCGAGGCGGTCAAGCTCGCCCGGACGATGCGTCCGGGGATCATTCTCGCCGACATCCAGCTGGCCGACGGCAGCTCCGGCATCGATGCGGTCAACGACCTGCTCGGCGAGCTCGAGACGCCGGTGATCTTCATCACCGCCTTTCCGGAGCGCCTGCTGACCGGGAGCCGGCCGGAGCCGACCTTCCTGATCACCAAACCGTTCGCGCCCGAGATGGTGAAGGCGATGATCAGCCAGGCGCTGTTCTTCGACAACAAGTCGACCCGGGCCGAGCCGGCCCGAGCATAGATGGCAGCGCGGGCGGATGTTTCGCCCGCGCTTCCGTGATGGGCGCGGGGACCCAAGCGGCACTTCAGGCGTTGTGCGACTTAAGAGGTCGCCCCAGCGTCCGCCGGATGAGTTCGGCGCCGGGCGGCGAGACGCCGACAGTGACATGATGCATGGCTGAGAAGAGTGCGCCGAAGATCTGGGGGCTGACCACCGAGGCGGAAATCGCCTCGGTGTTTCGTGAAGCCGGGATCGCCCTGACCTGCCAGGACGCCGCGATGGTATTCACCGCGGCGATCAACCCCTTTGCGTCTCCTCCCGAGGGCGGGAGCCTGATCGGCGTCTCCGACGAGGCCGTCCTCAACGGCGCCGCCCGCAACCTCGTCACCACCAAGCGGCGGGTCGCCGAGCGGGGAGAGGGCGAGTCGATCGAGCTCAGCCACGCTGGCGGCGGCGCCGAGCGCTGGTACCGGATCAGCATCGAGCCGCTCGATGTCGACGGCGGGGAAGGCCGCGGCGTCCTCGCCGCCGCGGTGGACATCACCGCCCAGAAGACGGCGGAGGAGCATCTGCGGCTGGCCCTCCTCGAGCTCGCCCACCGCTCCAAGAATCTCCTCGCGGTGGTGCTCAGCCTCGCCCGCCAGTCGGCCGACGACAGCCGCAGCCTCGAGGACTTCCGCGGCCGCTTCATCGGGCGGATCCGCGCCCTCGCGCTGGCACATGACATCCTCACCGAGGAGGCCTGGCGCGGGGCGACGGTGTTCAGCCTGGTGAACGGCCAGTTGGCCGCCTTCGGCGAGAATGCCGGCGAACGATTCCACATCGAGGGACACAATGCGTTCCTCAAGCCGAACGCGGTCCAGTATGTCGGGCTCGCCCTCCATGAGCTGATCGCCCACTCGATGCTGTCCGGCGCGCTCGCCGACGCCGGGGGCGGCCGTGTCCAGGTGACGAGCCGCGTCGAGGCCGACGAGGATGGCGAGCAGGTGCTGTGCCTGGCCTGGACGGAGCTTGGCGGCGATGGAGAGGCGCACGGCAGCACGTCCGAGTTCGGCGAGGCGTTGCTGCGCACGATCGTGCCGACGGCGCTCGGCGGTACCGCGACGCTGGAGCGCCCCGGCGGCGGGCGGCTCGCCTACACGCTTCGCATCCCCGCCTCCCAGTTCTTCTGATCCTCGGTCTCCGGGGCGTGCCCCTGATGGTGCCTGCTTCGGCGGCGCCAGCCCCCATGGTGCGCCGTCGGCGTGGCCCAAACGCAAAACCGGCCGGCGCGGCGCCGGCCGGTTCGCTCTTGGCTGGTGGTGGAGCGACTACTGGCGGGAGAGCCAGCCGTCGATCTCCTTGTTGGCCTGGTCCTTGGCGTAGCCGTAGCGCTCCTGAAGGCGGCCCTCGAGCTGCTGGCGCTTGCCGTCGACGACATCGAGGTCGTCATCGGTCAGCTTGCCCCACTGCTCCTTGGCCTTGCCCTTGAACTGCTTCCAGTTGCCTTCGACGCGATCCCAATTCATCGTTCTCTCCATTGTCCGCACATCGGCCGGCGCTCGCCGACCATCGGAAAGGGAACGTCGGGGGCGCGGGCAGGTTCCCCCTTCGAGCGGGTGACGATGCCGCCCGCGGCCTGTTCGACGCGACAGGCGGGACCCTGGAAAAACGGAGAACGGA
>JAEVZM010000691.1 GCA_023392225.1 Pseudomonadota bacterium | reverse complement strand
GCGTCGGCATCCTCGCCGGCTTCTCCCCGGCCGTCGCCTTCGTCGCCGGCGCGGGCTTCGGCCTGACCTCCACCGCGGTGGTGCTGCAGGTGCTTGCCGAGCGCGGCGAGATGAACGAGCCGTCGGGCCAGAAGATCGTCTCGATCCTCCTCCTCGAGGACCTCGCGATCGTGCCGCTCCTGGCGATCGTCGCCTTCCTCGCGCCGGTACCGGACACCCACGATTCCGGCTCGCGCCTCCTCCAGATCGCGATCGCCATCGGCGCGGTCGGCGGCGTGTACCTGGCGGGCAAGTTCCTCCTCAACCCGCTGTTCCGGATCCTCGCCGCCGCCCATGCCCGCGAGATCATGACCGCGGCGGCGCTGCTCGTCGTGCTCGGCGCGGCCATGGTCACCCAGCTCGGCGGCCTGTCGATGGCGATGGGCGCCTTCCTCGCTGGCGTCGTCCTCTCCGAATCCACTTTCCGCCACGAGCTCGAAGCCGACATCGAGCCGTTCCGCGGGCTGCTGCTCGGCCTGTTCTTCCTCAGCGTCGGCATGTCCCTCGACCTGTCCGTCATGGCCAGCGACTGGGCGATGATCGCCGCCGCGGTCGTCGCCTTCATGGCGGTGAAGGGCGTCGGCATCTACCTCGTCGCCCGCACCTTCCGGTCCGGCCATGCCGAGGCGCTTCGCAGGGCCCTCCTCATGGCGCAGGGCGGCGAGTTCGCCTTCGTCCTCTATGCCTCGGCGCTCGCGGTGGGCCTGTTCGATCCCCGCATCACCGCGATCCTCAATGCCGCGGTCATCATCTCGATGGCGCTGACCCCGCTGGCCCCGCTCCTGTCGCGCTGGCTGCTGCCGGAGCGCGAGAACTTCGACGGCGTCGAGAAGGCCGACGGGCTCGAGGGCAAGGCGCTGGTGATCGGCTTCGGTCGCTTCGGCCAGGTCGCCTCTCAGGCGCTGCTCGCCCGCGGCATCGACGTCTCGATCATCGACGCCGACACCGACATGATCCGCGCCGCCGGCAATTTCGGCTTCAAGATCTACTACGGCGACGGCACCCGCCTCGACGTGCTGCGCGCCGCCGGGGCCGAGACGGCCGAGGCGATCCTCATCTGCATCGACAAGGAGGAGCAGGCCGACCGCATCGTCGAGATCGTCAAGGCCGAGTTCCCGCTGACCAAGCTGCTCGTCCGCTCCTTCGACCGCGGCCACTCGCTCCGTCTGGTCGGCGCCGGCGTCGACTTCCAGATCCGCGAGACGCTCGAATCCGCCATGCGCTTCGGCGAGGCCGCGCTGGTCGCCCTCGGGGTCGACGAGGCCGAGGCGGCCGAGACCGTGGCGGGCGTCCGGCGTCGCGACGAGGAGCGCTTCGCCATCCAGCTGGCCGAGGGCCTCTATGCCGGCCGCGACCTCACCTTCAAGCAGCGCGAGCCGACGCCGACGCCGCTGTCGAAGCCGAAGCGGAGCTCGCAGCCGCTGAACCAGGAGACGGCGATGGTCGCCGCCGAGAAGGGCGACGACCTGCCGGCTGCCGATCAGCGCCCGTAGGTCACCGTCAGCTCGGCCCTGCCGAGGGCGTTGGCGCCGGTCATGAAGCCGACGATGGCGGCGCTGGCGTCGTCCGGTACCTCGAGGTGGTCGACCCCGAGCGCGGTCAGCGTGAAGACGTAGCGATGCGGCGACGCGCCCTCGGGCGGACACGGGCCGAGATAGGTGCGGGTGCCGGCGTCGTTCCGCATGGCCCGCGCCGCGACGGCGGAGAGGTCTTCCCCTGCCCCCGCCGGAAGCCCGGTCGCATCCCCGGGGATGTCGGTCACCACCCAGTGCCAGAAGCCCGAGCCGGTCGGCGCATCGGGGTCGTAGAGCGTCAGGGTGAAGGCCTTGGTGCCCTCGGGCGCGCCGCTCCAGGCAAGGTCGGGCGACACGTTCCCACCGCTGCAGCCGAAGGCGTTGGCCACCTGCTCCGCGGCAACGCCGTCGGTGAGCGCCTTGCTGGAGAGGGTGAAGTCGGCGGCCCCGGCGAGCGCCGGCATCATGGCAGCGAGCGCCGCGAGCGGCAGGACGATTTTCTTCATGGATCATGCTCCTTTCCGGTCCGGCGGCCGAGCGCCGCCGGAGGCAGGAGAGACCCTCTCACCGGGCGAAGGAGGCCGCGCTCCCGGCGCGATCATTCTCGGTGCCGCGGCGATCAAAGTCCGGGTCGCCGTCGCGGACGGCGTGCGGCGGATGGCCGTAGCGGGCGCGGAATCGGCCCGCAAAGCGCGACGGGCTGCCATAGCCGACGTCGAGGGCGATCTCGGCGATGGAGCGATCGGTCGCCTGGAGCATCACCAGCGCCGTCGCCATTCGCACCTCGACCAGGAGCGCGCTGAGGCTGGTGTCCTCGTCGGCGAGACGGCGGCGGAGCGTCGCCTCGCTCATCGCCAGCGCGCTTGCCACGTCGGGGCCGGACCACGGCCGGCCGGGCTCCCCCGAGAGAAGGGCATGGGCCCGCTCGGCGACGGACGTCGGCCTCGGCGGGACGAAGCGGAGGCCACGCGCCGCGACCCAGGCGAGCCCCTCGCCCATCCGCGCCGCCGCCACCGGCTCGGGCGTCCGGCCCGGATCGAAGATCGCCTCCCCGGCCCGGACCAGCGCCTCGGCAAACCCGGGCTCGAGCCGCGAGAGATGCACCGGTGCCTGGACCGGGCGTCCGTCGCGCATCGCGCCGAACAACAGCGGGTCGGGCACCAGCGTCAGCGCCTCGTAGACGCCGTCGCCATCGGCGATGTTGGTCACCTCCGCCGAGAGGGCCGCCGGCAGCGCCACCGCCTCGCCGGCGGCTATGGTGATGTCGAAGCCGTCGCCGCGCAGGCGCTTCTCGCCGCGGCGGACGAAGCTCACCGCCGGACTCGCGACATGCACTCCGGCCAGCACCAGCGCCCGCTCCTGGAGCACGCGGAGCGCGGTCCCAGCACCGGGCCGGGTCGCCATGCGGCGGCCCTGGAG
>JAEVZM010000602.1 GCA_023392225.1 Pseudomonadota bacterium | reverse complement strand
GGCCGGGGGCAGGAGGATCGCGTCGGCGCAATGGGGAAGGTCGGGGCCTTTGCGGTTCATCTCCTGACGGCGTCGGGAGCGGCCCTGGCGCTGGCCGCGGCGCTCGGCGCGGCGCGCGGCGAATGGCGCTTCGTCTTCGCCTGCCTCGGCGTCGCGCTGTTCGTCGATGCGATCGACGGGCCGCTGGCCCGCCGCCTCGACATCTCCTCCCGCATTCCCTGGTTCGACGGCGCGGCGCTCGATTTCGTCGTCGACTATTCCACCTATGTTTTCGTGCCGGCGCTGATCCTCGCCAATTCCGGGCTGCTCTCGCCGCCTTGGGGACTGGTCGCGGGCATCGTCGTCGCGGTGGTGGGGGCGCTCTACTTCGCCGACCGCCGCATGAAGACCGAGAGCCTCGCCTTCCGCGGCTTTCCCGCGGTGTGGAACGGCGTGATCTTCGTCCTCATGGTGTTCTCGCCGCCCGAATGGGTGACGCTCGCCGTGATTGCGGCCTGCGCGGTGGGAACCTTCACCCCGGTCGAGTTCGTTCATCCGGTGCGGGTGGTGACGCTCCGGCCGCTGACACTGGCGATGACCTTGCTATGGTCGCTGCTCGCCATCGTCGCGCTGGTCGAGAATCTCGAGCCCGGCCTTGTGGTGAAGATCGCGCTCGGGGTGACGACCGTCTATCTGGCGGGGATCGGCGCGGTCCTCCAGCTTCTTCAGGGTGACCGCCGGTCGCCCGGTATCGCCGGTCACTAGACGGAGCGCGGGTAGATGTTCGACTGGATTTCCGATCCTGCGATCTGGGCGAGCCTAGTGACGCTGTCGGCGATGGAGATCGTCCTCGGCATCGACAACATCGTCTTCATCTCGGTCATCGTCGGCAAGCTGCCGCACGACCAGGCCAAGCGCGCCCGCCAGATCGGCCTCCTCCTCGCGCTCGTCTTCCGCATCATCCTCCTGTTCTCGCTGTTCTGGCTGACCCATCTCGAGGCGGCAGTCTTCACCCTCTTCGGCGAGCCGTTCTCGTGGCGCGACCTGGTGCTGATCGCCGGTGGCCTGTTCCTGATCTACAAGGCGACGACCGAGATCCATCACGACGTCGAGGGTGGCGGCATCGCCGAGAGCAAGACCAGCACCAAGGTCTACGCGACCTTCGGCGCGGTGGTTGCCCAGATCGCGGTCATCGACATGGTGTTCTCGGTCGATTCGATCCTCACCGCGATCGGCATGGCCGACCATGTCGGGGTGATGATCGCCGCGGTGGTCTTCGCGATCGCCGTCATGTACGTGGCCTCGGGGCCGGTGGCGGCCTTCATCGAGCGCCATCCGACGACGCGCATGCTCGCCCTCTCGTTCCTCCTGATGATCGGCCTCGCCCTCGTCGCCGACGGCCTCGGCTTCCACATCCCGCGCGGCTACCTCTACGCGGCGATGGGATTCTCCGCGATCGTCGAACTCCTCAACGTCATCGCCAAGCGCAATCGCAGCAAGCACACGCCATGAGCGCAACGGCCGGTGTCCCGGCCGGCGCCAGTGCGCCGCCGGGGGCAGGGGGCATCACGCCTGCCCGCCTGATCATGGCGGTGTTCTTCTTTCACGCCGTGCTCCTCGGCAACTGGGTGCCGCGCATCCCGGACGTGGCCGGCGCCCTCGGGCTCGACCATCGCGAGCTGGCGGTGGCGCTGCTCGGCATGCCGGTGGGCACCTTCGTCGCCATCGTCCTCTCGGGCCGGCTGGTCGAGCGGCTGACGCCGCGCCTCACGATCCTCTACCTGTTCCCGGCCTATTGCCTCCTCCTCGCCACGCCGGGATTCGCCGGCGGTGCGGTCACGCTGTTCACCGCGCTGATGGCGATGGGCCTCGTGTTCTCGTTCATCGACATGGCGATGAACGTCGAGGCGGCGCGCATCCAGGACCTCGCCGGCCGCGAGATCATGAGCACGGTCCACGGCTTCTGGCGCGTCGGCAACATGGTCGGCGCGCTGATGGGCGGGCAGATCGCCGAGCTCGGCGTCGGGCCGGGCTACCACCTCCTCGCGGTCGGGCTGGTCTCGATCCCCTTCGCCGTGCTGATCGCCTGGGGCCTGCCGGCGATCCCGCCACGCCCGGCCGAGACCGGCGCTCGCCCGCCGGTCCTCGCCCTGCCGACGATGGCGCTCCTCGGGCTCTGCGTGTTCGGCACCGCGGCGGTGTTGATCGAGGCGCTGGCGCGGAACTGGGGCGGCGTCTTCCTCCGCGACGTGCTCGCGGCCTCGCCGGTGGCGATCGGCAACGCCGTCGCCGGCTTCTCGCTGGCTATGGCGGCCGGCCGCTTCCTCGGCAACGGCGCGATCAACCGCTTCGGCGCGGTGCGCGTGGCGCGGGTCGCGGGTGTCCTCGCCACCGCCGGGCTGCTGGTCATCGTCGTCGCGCCGAGCGTCACGATTGCCACCGTCGGCTTCGTCGCCCTCGGGCTCGGCGGCTCGGTGGGCTTCCCGCTCGCCGTCACCGCCGCGGCGCGGCGGACCGACCGGCCGGCCGCGACCAACGTCGCCGCCCTGGCGCTGTTCGGCAATGTCGC
>JAEVZM010000498.1 GCA_023392225.1 Pseudomonadota bacterium | reverse complement strand
CCGTGCTCCCGGCCCTTGCCGAGCGCGTCAAGAGCCGCCTCATCCGCGTGCGCCCGGACCTCCACCAGGAGATCAGCGCCGCCGTCGAGAACGTCGCGCTCCAGCTCACCAACCGCCGCAACGACCTCGACCGGGCGGTGGCGACGGTGTGGGCCAGGAACTTCACCGAGGACGAGCTCGTCACCATCGCCGAGTTCTACAAGAGCCCGACCGGCCAGAAGTTCGCCGAGATCGGGCCGCGCGTGATCCAGGAATCGGTGAAGTCGGTCGAATCATGGAGCACCCGGGTCGGCGAGGAGCTCTACGAGAAGTCGCGCGAGGAGCTCGTCAAGGAAGGCTACGAGTTCTGATCACCGGCCCAGGCGACGGAAACCGGCCGTGAGCGGCTGCGCCTACGATCTGTTCGTCATCGGCGGCGGCTCGGGCGGCGTGCGTGCGGCGCGCGTCGCCGCGGAGCTCGGAGCCCGCGTCGCGATCGCCGAGGAGGACCGTGTCGGCGGCACGTGCGTGCTTCGTGGCTGCGTGCCGAAGAAGCTCCTCGTCCACGGCTCGCAGGTCTCGGAGGCGATCGAGGATGCGGTGGGCTTCGGCTGGACGGTCGACGGGGCGCGCTTCGACTGGCCGACGCTCCGCGACAACGTGCAGGCCGATCTCACCTACCTGAACGGCATCTACGTCCGAAATCTAGAACGCTCGGGCGCCGAGCTGATCCACAGCCGCGCGGTCCTCGAGGACGCGCACACGGTGCGCATCCTTGCCGAGGAGCGGCGCGTGACGGCGCGCTACATCCTGATCGCCACAGGCGGATGGCCGGCGCTGCCCGATAGCGTCGCCGGCATCGAGCACGCCGTCAGCTCGAACGAGATGTTCACGCTCGAGCGCCAGCCGAAGCGCCTTCTGGTGATCGGCGGAGGCTATATCGGCGTCGAGTTCGCCGGGGTGTTCCGCGGTCTCGGCTCCCAGGTCACGGTGCTGCTCCGCGGGCCCGAAATCCTCCGCGGCTTCGATGGCGACGTCCGCCACAGCGTCCACGCCGGCATGGTCAAGCGCGGCATCGAGGTCGTCTGCGGCGACACCGTCGCGGCGATCGAGAAGCACGGCGCGGCGCTGCTCGCGACGACGCGGTCCGGGCGCCAGATCGAGGCCGACACGATTCTGTTCGCCACCGGCCGGCGCCCCAACAGCCACGGCATGGGGCTCGAGGCGGCGGGCGTGGCGCTCGGCAAGCACGGCGAGATCCTCGTCGACGACTTCTCGAAGACCAGCGTCGACAGCATCTATGCGGTGGGGGACGTGACCGACCGCAAGAACCTGACGCCGGTCGCGATTCGCGAAGGCCACGCGGTCGCCGACAACCTGTTCGGCGGCACCGCGATCAAGGTCGACTATGACTGCATCCCGACCGCGGTGTTCTCGCAGCCCGAGGCGGGGACCGTCGGCCTGACGGAGGAGCAGGCGATCATTCGCTTCCCCTCGGTCGACATCTATCGGGCGTCGTTCAAGCCCCTCCACAGCCGGCTGGCCGGGCGCGACGAGCGTATGGTGGTGAAGCTGGTCGTCGATGCCGATACCGACCGCGTGCTGGGCTTCCATGCCGTCGGGCTGGGGGCAGGGGAGATGGCGCAGCTCGTCGGCATCGCGGTGAAGATGAAGGCGACCAAGGCTGATTTCGACGCGACCATGGCGGTCCACCCGACCCAGGCGGAAGAGATCGTCACCATGCGCAAGCCGACCGAGCGCCACCGCCGGCCGGCCGACGAGCCGATGCCGCCGGCGGTGCCGCATACCGCCGGGTAGCAGGCCGAAGTCGTTTCACCTCTCTTGTGGCCAAAGCCGGCGCGCCCATGTATAACCCCGCCCGCGACGGCAACAATCGTGCCAGACCCAGCGTTGTGGCGGGGCGGTGCGGGCCGCCGCCTCAGCTTCAGGAGAGTACGATGAAGAAGGGCTGGACCCCCGACAGCTGGCGCTCGAAACCGATCGAGCAGGTCCCCGTCTATCCCGATCTCGACGCGCTTGCCGCCGTCGAGGGCCGGATCTCGACCTATCCGCCGCTGGTTTTTGCAGGCGAGGCGCGGAAGCTCAAGAAGAGCCTTGCGAGCGTCGCGGCGGGCGAGAGCTTCCTCCTCCAGGGCGGGGATTGCGCCGAGAGCTTCGCCGAGCACCAGGCGGACAACATCCGCGACTTCTTCCGCGTGTTCCTCCAGATGGCCGTGGTGCTCACCTTCGCCGGCTCGATGCCGGTGGTGAAGATCGGCCGTATCGCCGGCCAGTTCGCCAAGCCCCGGTCCGCGCCCATGGAGCGCCAGGGCGATGTCGAGCTGCCGAGCTACCGTGGCGACATCATCAACGGCATCGATTTCGACCCGGCATCGCGCATTCCGGATCCGAACCGGCTCGAGATGGCCTACCGGCAGTCGGCGGCGACGCTGAATCTCCTGCGCGCCTTCGCGGTCGGCGGCTACGCCAATCTCGAGAACGTGCATCAGTGGATGCTCGGCTTCGTCAAGGACAGCCCCCAGGCCCACCGCTACGAGGAGCTGTCGCGGCGGATCTCGGAGGCGCTCGACTTCATGCGCGCCTGCGGCATCGATCCCGAGTCGCATCCCGAGATGCGGACGACGGACTTCTACACCAGCCACGAGGCGCTGCTGCTCGGCTTCGAGCAGGCCATGACCCGGGTCGATTCGACCAGCGGGGACTGGTACGCGACGTCGGGCCACATGATCTGGATCGGCGATCGTACCCGCCAGCCGGACCATGCCCATGTCGAGTACTGCCGCGGCATCCGCAATCCGATCGGCCTCAAGTGCGGCCCGTCGCTGAAGCCGGACGAGCTGATCCGCCTCATCGACCTGCTCAACCCCGATGACGAGCCGGGCCGGCTGACGCTGATCGCCCGCTTCGGGGCCGAGAAGGTGGAGGATCACCTGCCGGCGCTCCTGCGTGCGGTGAAGCGGGAAGGGCGCTCGGTCGTCTGGTCCTGCGACCCGATGCACGGCAACACGATCACGCTCAACCGCTACAAGACGCGGCCGTTCGAGCGGATCCTGCGTGAGGTCGAGGCGTTCTTCGACATCCATCGCGCCGAGGGCACCCATCCGGGCGGCATCCACATCGAGATGACCGGCAAGAACGTGACCGAGTGCACCGGCGGCGCCCGGGCCATCTCGGCCGACGACCTGTCGGACCGCTACCACACCCACTGCGATCCGCGGCTCAATGCCGACCAGTCGCTGGAGCTGGCGTTCCTCGTCGCCGAGCTGCTCAAGCGCGACCGCGACGCCCACCGCGTGCCGGCGGCGGCGATCGCCTGAGGTCTCAAGGCCGGGCCGCAAATGCGGTCCGGCTCCTTGTCAGCCGGGGGTGTCGATGACGTCTGCCGCTGAAGAACGGCGCATCCATCAGATCTTCCTGCTGACCCTCGCCGTGAAGGCGGTGGACGCCATCCTCGAGGTGGCGGGCGGACTGGCGCTGCTTCTCGTCAACGCGGAGGCGATCCAGCATACCGCGCTGGTGCTGATCTCGAAGCACCTGGTCCTCCACCCGCAGGACCGCATCTTCCACTGGCTGGCCGATGCTGCGGCGAACTTCTCGCTCGGCGCCAAGACCTTCGCCGCGATCTACCTCGCCAGCCACGGCATCGTGAAGCTCGCGCTGGTGGTCGGCCTGTGGCGGAACCAGGCCTGGGCCTATCCGGTGTCGCTGGTCGTCTTTGCCGGCTTCATCGCCTACCAGGTCTATCGCTTCACCTTCACCCATTCCGTCTTCCTGGTCGTCCTCACGGTGTTCGACCTGATCGTGATGGCGCTCGTCTGGCACGAGTGGCGCTACCGGCGGGCGCGGGGGGATTTCGACCGGCCATGGTCGCCTTGAGGCGGCATTTGCCGTAGGGTCGGTGCGAGGCTCGTGGCGGAGCGAAGGAGCATTGCAATGGGCAAAGAGATCACCCTGACGGCGGCCGACGGCCACGAATTCGCGGCCTACGAAAAGACCCCGTCCTCGGGGACGGTGCGGGGAGGACTCGTCGTCGTCCAGGAGATCTTCGGGGTGAACGCCCACATCCGCCGGGTCGCCGACGGCTATGCGGACGAGGGCTACCGGGTGATCGCGCCGGCGATCTTCGACCGGGCCGAGCGCGGCGTCGAACTCGGCTACGAGGGTGCCGATCGTGACCGCGGCATCGGCCTGATGCGCACGCTCGACCGCTCCCACATGCTCGCCGACATCGCTGCCGCGGTCGCCGCGCTCGACGGCTCTGGCCGCATCGGCATCGTCGGCTATTGCCTCGGCGGGACGCTCGCCTGGCTGTCTGCAGCGCGCATCCCCGGGCTCTCTGCGGCGGTCGGCTACTACGGCGGCGGCATTGCCGGACTCACCGGCGAAGCGCCGAAATGCCCGGTCATGCTGCATTTCGGCACGGAGGACCCGAGCATTCCGATGACCGACGTGGCGAAGATCAAGGCCGAGGTCGACCCGGCCCTGGTGCAGGTGTTCGTCTACGAGCAGGCCGGACACGCCTTCATTCGCGACGGCACGCCGGTGTTCCGGGCCGAGGCGGCGCGCGTCGCCCGCGAGCGCAGCATCGCGTTCCTCCGCGAGCATGTCGGCTAGGGTGATCGCACGGCGCGCGGAGACTCTCTTGCGCCGTGCCTCGTGCCTCAGGTGAAGACCAGGAAGTCGCCGCTGTGGAGCTTCTGTCCCTTGTCCAGACGCGCGAACTCGATCTGCGCACCGTCGCCGCTGCCGTCGGCGTCGTAGAAGAGCCGGCCAGTGGCCTTGTCATAGATGATGTGATCGTCTGCGTCGGCGGCTTGCTTGCCCTCGTGGAACATCGCGGCTGAGAGCTTCTTCCCACCATCGAGCGCGGCGAAGACGCCCTGATCGAGCGCCAGCTTGTCCTTGCCCGGATCGAAGTGCTTGATCCTGTCGACGTTGCTCTGTGCCTCGAGTGCGGTGTCGAAGGCGAAGACGTCCTTGCTGCTTCCGGCGAGCAGCGTGTCGTTGCCATCGCCGCCGTGAACGATGCCGGCCTTGCCACCCTTGGACCTGAAGGTGTCGTCGCCGCCATTGAGAACGACCTCGCCCTTGATCCTGCCGTGGTTGACGACCACGTCGTCGAGGTCGGCCGAGTAGACGACACCCTTGATCTTCCCACGGTTCTCGAGCGAGAGCTGCCCCGGCGTGCAGCGGATCGCGAACTCGGCACCGGCGATCGTGCCGTGCTTCCCGTTCACGATGGTCGTGACCAGGCCGGGGATCGCCTGCGCGTAGATGCCATAGACGTCCGAGCGAATGGTGCCGTCATTGATGATCGTCGCACCGACGGACATCGCGGGGCTTCCTGCCAGGGTGTGGACGCCTCCCTGCCTTCCGAAGATCTCGCCGGTATTGTGGAGATAGAAGTTCGAGACGTCGGCCGCCATGACGCCGTGTGACTGGTGGCCAAAGATCTCGCCATGATTGACCACCTTCATGTTCTTCGAAGCGAGGGTGCCGACCGTCACGCCGTAGGTGCCGAAGATGCTCGCACCGGCCTTGTTGATGACGGTGCCATTCTCCTTTGCCTCGAAATGGACTCCCGTGCGATCGCTGGAGATCTCACCCTTGTTGATCAGTTTGCTGCCATTGTGCTCGCTGTACACCGCAACCTTGGAGGCGCCGACGAAGACGTCCTTGGCGACCGTCCATTTGATGCCGGGGCCGGCGTAGACGAGTCCGAGGCCGGTGGGGTCCTCGGCCTCGTAGTCGAAGATGTTCGTCGTCTGGATGGGCATTGGGGCTTTCCTCGTATGGGTGCGAGGCTGGTGGCGCGACCAATTTCCAGGCAGCCGCGGCGCGGCGCTGGTGGTTCGACAATCGATTGCGGGGGGACTCCGACCGCTGCCTCGCTGGGGCAGGTCGTCTCGCGGTGAAGGGCTCGTAGACCGTATGCCGCGCAAAGGCTGTGAGGCGGATCACAGTCGAGACCATCGCAGCAGGCGATTGCCGCGACCGGGCCGCCGCGCTAAACGCCTGCCATGGCTTCACCGATCTCCGACACCATCCGCTTCGCCGTCGCCCAGCTGAACCCCACGGTGGGCGACATCGAGGGCAATCTCAAGCTGGCCCGCTCCGCCCGTGCCGAGGCGGCTGCAGCGGGCGCTGACCTCCTCGTCCTCTCCGAGCTGTTCATCGCCGGCTACCCGCCCGAGGACCTGGTGCTCAAGCCGGCGTTCCAGGACGCCTGCCGCGCCGCAGTCGAGGCGCTCGCCGCCGATACCGCCGACGGCGGGCCGGGTGTCGTCGTCGGCTCGCCCTGGCCCGAGGGCGGCAAGGTCTACAACGCCGTCATCCTCCTCGACGAGGGCAAGGTCCAGGGCGTCCGCTACAAGGTCGAGCTTCCCAATTACGGCGTGTTCGACGAGCTGCGGGTGTTCGAGCCGGGGCCGTTGCCGGGGCCGGTCGGCTTCCGCGGGCTCCGCCTCGGCCTGCCGATCTGCGAGGACATCTGGTTCGAGCAAGTCTCAGAGTGTCTCGCCGAGACCGGGGCCGAGATCCTCGTCGTGCCCAACGGCTCGCCCTACTGGCAGGGCAAGGCCGAGGTCCGCGAGCAGGTGGCGGTCGCCCGCGTGGTCGAGACCGGCCTGCCGATGGTCTACGTCAACCAGTGCGGCGGGCAGGACGAGCTGGTGTTCGACGGCGGCTCCTTCGGCCTCCACGGCGACCGGACGCTGGCGTTCCAGATGCCGCAGTTCGACGACGGGATCGTCGTGGTCACCTGGCGGAAGGACCAGGCGCTCGGCTGGCGCTGCACCGACGGGCAGTTCGCGACGCTGCCCGGCCTCGAGGAGGCCAACTGGCGGGCCTGCGTGCTGGGTCTCCGCGACTACGTCAACAAGACCGGCTTCCCCGGCGTCGTGCTCGGCCTCTCGGGCGGCATCGACTCGGCGGTGGTCGCGGCGATGGCGGTCGATGCGCTCGGCGCCGACCGGGTGCACTGCGTGATGCTGCCCTATCGCTACACCTCGAACGTGAGCCTCAGCGACGCCGCCGCGATCGCCGAGACGCTGAAGGTGCGCTACGACATCGTGCCGATCGCCCAGCCGGTAGAGGGCTTCGAGGCGGCGCTCGCACCGGTGTTCGCCGGCCGTGATCCCGGCATCACCGAGGAGAACCTCCAGAGCCGGTCGCGCGGCACGATCCTGATGGCGATCTCCAACAAGTTCGGGCCGATGGTGCTGACCACGGGCAACAAGTCGGAGATGTCGGTCGGCTACGCCACGCTCTATGGCGACATGAACGGCGGCTTCAACCCGATCAAGGACCTCTACAAGACCGAGGTCTATGCGCTGGCGCGCTGGCGGAACGAGCACCATCCGGCCGGCGCGCTCGGCCCGGCGGGGCGGGTGATCCCAGAGAACGTCATCACCCGGGCGCCGTCAGCCGAGCTCCGCGAGAACCAGACCGACCAGGATTCGCTGCCGCCCTACGACGCGCTCGACGACATCCTCGAGTGCCTGGTCGAGGGCGAGATGCGGGTCGCCGAGGTGGTCGCCCGCGGCCACGACATCGACGTCGTGCGCAAGATCGAGCGGCTGCTCTATATCGCCGAGTACAAGCGCCGGCAGGCGGCGCCGGGCGTCAAGATCACCCGCAAGAACTTCGGCCGCGACCGCCGCTATCCGATCGTCAACCGCTTCCGCGACCGCGGCTAGCAGCGCCTTCCCGAAACGCAACGAGCCCGGCCTTCCGGCCGGGCTCGTGCGAATCGCAGGGGAAAGGGTGAGACGTCAGACCGCGGCGGCGGTCGTCGCGGCCTCGTCCTCGTCTTCCTTCATCAGCTCCTCGGCGGTGACGGTCTTGTCGCTGACCTTCACCAGCTCGAGCAGGTAGTCGACCACCTTCTCCTCGAAGATCGGCGCGCGGAGCGAGGCGATCGCGTCGGGATTCTGGCGGTAATAGTCGATGAGCTGCTGCTCGCGGCCCGGGAACTGACGAAGCTGGGCCTGGAGGGCGCGCTGCACCTCGGGCTCGGTGACCTCGATCTTGTTCTTCTCGCCGATCTCGGAGAGCACGAGGCCGAGGCGGACGCGACGCTCGGCGATCTTGTGATAGTCCTCGCGGGCGGCTTCCTCGGTGGTGTCCTCGTCCTCGAAGGTGCGGCCCTGCTGGCCCATCTCGGCGACGATCTGGCGCCAGATGTTGTCGAACTCCTGCTCGACCATCTTCGGCGGCAGCTCGAAGGTGTGGAGCGTGTCGAGCTGGTCGAGCAGCTGGCGCTTCACCTTCTGGCGGGTCTGCATGCCGTAGCGGGTCTGGATCTGCTGGCGGATGGCATCCTTGAGCTGATCGAGCGACTCGAGGCCGACGCGCTTGGCGAGCTCGTCATCGAGGGTGATCGGCTCGGGCGCTGAGACCTCCTTCACCTTGATGTCGAAGGTCGCTTCCTTGCCGGCGAGGTGGGTCGCGCCGTAGTCCTCGGGGAAGGTGACGGTGATGGTCTTCTCCTCGCCCGCGGCCATGCCCTCGAGCTGCTCGGCGAAGCCGGGAATGAACTGGCTCGAGCCGAGGCGGATGGTGGCGTTCTCGTCGGTGCCGCCGGGGAACGCCTCGCCGTCGACCTTGCCGAGATAGGAGATGGTCATCTGGTCGCCGGACTCGGACTTGCCGTCCTTCGGCGCAAAGGTGCGGGCGCTCTCGGCGAGGCGGGTGACCTCGGCGTCGACTTCCTCGTCGGAGACCTCGACCACCGGCCGCTCGACCGTGATGGCGGAAACGTCGGCGATGTCGACGGCGGGCAGGATCTCGTAGCTCATGGTGTAGGTGAGATCAGCCTCGCCGTTGAGGATCTTCTCGGCCGCACCCTCGTCCTCGGGGAGCTTGAAGTCGGGGCTGAGGGCGGCGCGCTCGCCACGCTCGCTGAGCGTGTCGCGGGCGACCTCGTTGATCACCGTCTGCACGATCTCGGCCATCGTCGACTTGCCATAAAGCCGGCGAAGGTGATTCACCGGGACCTTGCCAGGGCGGAAGCCCTTGATCTGGACCTGGCCCTGGATCTCGTTGAGCCGCGCGACGAGGCGGTCGCTCAGCTCCGAGATCGGTACCACAACCTCGAACTCACGCCTCAGCCCATCGACCACTGTCGCGTTGACCTGCATTCTTTTCTTTCCCTAGTAACCCATTGAATGGATGGAAACTTCCGGCCGCGACGCCAGACTGTGGCGCTCGGTGCCGCGCGTCCGCCGGGGGTGCGAAACCTGGTGCGGGCGGAGGGACTTGAACCCCCACGACTTTCGTCACGGGAACCTAAATCCCGCGCGTCTACCAGTTTCGCCACGCCCGCGAGCCGCGGCGCGGCGCCGGCCGAGGCGCCGCCTCTATATCAACTGGGTCCGCTGCAATCAAAGGGAAAGCGCCATATGCCGCGCCGGCTCGAGCAGCGGCGACAGGACTCGCGGAAGGGTCTCGGGCAAGTCCTCCGAGATCAGGCCCGGTCCGAAGGCCGCCGCGGCGGCGCCATGGAGCCAGACGCCGGCCGCTGCGGCCTCGAGCGGCGGCATCGATTGGGCGAGCAATCCGCCGATGATGCCGGCGAGCACGTCCCCGGCGCCGGCGGTGGCGAGGTAGGGCGGGGCGTTGTCATTGATCGCGGCCAGCCCGTCCGGTGCCGCCACCACCGTGTCGGCGCCCTTCAGCACCACCACGGCGCCGGAGCGCTCGGCCGCCTGGCGGGCCCGGTCGAGCTTGGAGGGGATCTCGGCGAGATCGGGGAAGAGCCGCGCGAACTCGCCGTCATGAGGCGTGAGCACGACGGGCGCCGTGCGCATCCGGATCGGGGCGAACAGGGAATCGGGATCGCCGGTGAAGGAGGAAAGGCCATCGGCGTCGATCACCACCGCAGCCGCCGAGCCGAGGGCCGCGTCGACCAGTGCCGCCGTCGTGTCGCCGACGCCGAGCGCCGGACCGAGTACCACGGCGTTCTTCCGGCGATCGGAGAGAATCTCGGCCAGCCCCTCGGCCTCGTAGAGCCGGACCAGCATGATCGCGGTGAGCTGCGCGGCATTGGCGATGATCGCGTCCGCCGGGGAGGCGACGGTGACCAGTCCCGCACCGGCGCGAAGCGCGCCCCGGGCGGCGAGCCGGGCCGCACCGGTGCCGGTGAGCGGGCCGGAGACGACGAGGGCATGGCCGCGGTCGTACTTGTGCCCGTCGGGACCGGGCTTCGGCAGCGCCGGCAGCCAAAGGGGCGGGGTGTTGTGGAAGGTCCGCGGCTGGATGGTTCGCAGGCACGCCGAGGCGATGCCGATGTCGGCCAGCGTCACCAGACCGGCGAGCACACGGCCGGGCAGGAGCAGGTGGCCCGGCTTGAGGCGGAAGAAGGTGACCGTCTCGCGGGCGAAGATCGCGTGGCCCATGATCGCGCCCGTCCGCCCGTCGATGCCGCTCGGCAGGTCGACGGCAAGGATCGGCAGGCCGCTCTCGTTGGCGCCTTCGATCGCCTCGGCCGCCACGCCCTCGATCGGTCGATCGAGCCCGGCGCCGAACAGGGCGTCGATGATCAGGTCGGCGCCGCTGGCGAAGTCCCGCGTCGCGGCCGCTACCGGCTCGGTCCAGCGTCCGGCCGCAATGGCCGCGTCGCCGTGAAGCGCCGTCAGCTCGCCCACGAGCGTGATCGAGACCTCGTATCCCGCCTCCTTCAGAAGGCGCGCCGCGACGAAGCCATCGCCGCCATTGTTGCCCGGGCCGCAGAGCACCGCGACGCGGCTGCCCGGCGGGACGAGGCGCTGCGCCGCCGCGGCGACGGCGGCGCCGGCACGCTCCATGAGGTCGATCCCCGGTGTGCCGTTGGCGATGGCCCACTGGTCCGCCTCGGACATCTCCGCAGGCGTCAGCACGACGACGTCGGACTGGTCATCCTCCTCCGGCGATGCGGCGATGGCATGCGACAGGGCGGGCGCTTCCTCCGGCGCGACCGCGGGCACGTCACCCGGACCGCCCATCAGGGTGGCGAAGCGATGAGCCCATTCCTCGCCGAGAGATGAATTTTTAGTCACATGCATAATCCTTGGTCAGCATTGACGAGAGCTTTGGGCCCGATCATGCTGCGATGCACGGGAGCGAGCCTAATTTCTGGACGGGATCCATCGCGCTTGACGTGGCATGGAGTCTGCAAAGGTGCCTGCACCCGGGGCATCGATGCGGCCCGCGCCGACTTTCGGAGACATGGAGTACATGAAGAAAATCGAGGCCATCATCAAGCCGTTCAAGCTCGACGAGGTGAAGGAGGCGCTGCAGGAGGTCGGCCTGCAGGGGATCACCGTCACTGAAGCCAAGGGGTTCGGGCGGCAGAAGGGGCATACCGAGCTCTATCGCGGTGCCGAATATGTCGTCGACTTCCTTCCCAAGGTGAAGGTCGAGATCGTCCTCGGTGACGACATGGTCGACCGCGCCGTCGAGGCCATCCGCAAGGCGGCCCAGACCGGCCGCATCGGCGATGGCAAGATTTTCGTTTCCAATATCGAGGAGGCCGTCCGCATACGCACCGGCGAGAGCGGGTTGGACGCGATCTGACCCTGCAGCTTCACCGCCGCAAGCCCTACCACCCACCCCAGACACACCGAGATTCGCCGGTCGCGCAGTGCCCGGACGCATCACAAGATTGAACTCCTAGGATTGAGAAGGAGACACCATGGCGACCGCCAAAGACGTCCTGAAGATGATCAAGGACAAGGACGTAAAGTACGTTGACCTCCGCTTCACCGACCCGCGTGGCAAGTGGCAGCACGTCACCTTCGACGTGTCGATGATCGACGAGGAGATCTTCGCCGAAGGCACCATGTTCGACGGTTCGTCGATCGCCGGCTGGAAGGTCATCAACGAGTCGGACATGAAGCTCATGCCCGATCCGAGCACGGCGGTTATCGACCCGTTCTTCGCCCAGACCACGCTGACGCTCGTCTGCGACGTGCTCGAGCCGCTCACCGACGAGCCCTACGATCGCGACCCGCGCTCGATCGCCAAGAAGGCCGAGGCCTATCTCAAGCAGACCAAGATCGGCGACAGCGTGTTCGTCGGCCCCGAGGCCGAGTTCTTCGTCTTCGACGACGTGAAGTATTCGGCGACGCCCTACAACACGGGCTTCAAGGTCGACGACGTCGAGCTGCCGATCAACTCCGACACCGATTACGAGATGGGCAATCTCGGCCACCGCATCAAGACGAAGGGTGGCTACTTCCCGGTCCCGCCGCTCGACAGCCTCCAGGACATGCGCTCCGAGATGCTCGGCGCGATGGCCTCGATGGGCGTCAAGGTCGAGAAGCATCACCACGAGGTCGCTTCCGCCCAGCATGAGCTCGGCATGAAGTTCGGCCCGCTCGTGACGATGGCCGACCACCTGCAGGTCTACAAGTACTGCATCCACAACGTCGCCAATGCCTACGGCAAGACCGCGACGTTCATGCCGAAGCCGATCTACGGCGACAACGGCTCGGGCATGCACGTGCACCAGTCGATCTGGAAGGGCGGCAAGCCGCTGTTCGCGGGCAAGCTCTACGCCGACCTCTCGGAAGAGTGCCTGTTCTACATCGGCGGCATCATCAAGCACGCCAAGGCCCTCAACGCCTTCACCAACCCGCTGACCAACTCGTACAAGCGTCTGGTGCCGGGCTACGAGGCGCCGGTGCTGCTCGCCTACTCGTCGCGGAACCGCTCGGCCTCGTGCCGCATCCCGGTGACGAACAACCCGAAGGCCAAGCGCGTCGAGGTCCGCTTCCCCGATCCGGGCGCGAACCCCTACCTCGCCTTCGCCGCGATGCTGATGGCCGGCCTCGACGGGATCAAGAACAAGATCAATCCCGGCGATGCCATGGACAAGAACCTCTACGACCTGCCGCCGAAGGAGCTGAAGAAGATCCCGACGGTCTGCGGCTCGCTCCGCGAGGCGCTCGCGAGCCTCGACAAGGACCGGGCCTTCCTCAAGGCCGGCGACGTCTTCACCGACGGCATGATCGACGCCTACATCGAGCTGAAGATGGAGGAAGTCGCGCGGTTCGAGATGACGCCGCACCCGGTCGAGTACGACATGTACTACTCGGTCTGATCGCCTCCCAGGGGTGGGATGCGACTGGGGGGGGGGGGGGGGGGGGG
>JAEVZM010000450.1 GCA_023392225.1 Pseudomonadota bacterium | reverse complement strand
GTCCAGGTGCTCGCCGTCACCCACGCGCCGCAGGTCGCGGCCCGCGCCGCCGGCCACATGCTGGTCGCCAAGGACCAGCGCGGCAAGGCGACGGTCACCGGCGTCACCCGGCTCGATGCCGGGCTCCGCCGCGAGGAGATCGCCCGGATGCTCGCCGGCGCCACCGTCACCGACGAGGCCCGCGCCGCCGCCGACCGCCTGATCCTCGGCGCGGCCTAGAGATCGGGCTCGCCGAAGTACTTCTCGCGGATGGCCTCGATGTCATCCTGCTCGTGGGCGCTGATCACTTCGAGGGTGACCTCCTTGACCAGCGGGCTGCCGAGCGGCATGGCGAAGCCGTACTTGTCCGGCTCGAACAGGGCGCCGACCACGTCGAGCGGCTGGCCGGGATGCGTGTAGGCGTAGTATTCGAGGACCGGCGCGTCGTCGATCGTCGCCGGGATGTCGTTGCGGCGCATGGCGGCGACGATGGCGTCGAGGTCGCCATAGACGCGGGGCTCGATGCCGTTGGCGAGGGCGAAGTCCTCGGCCACGGTGCCGTCGAGGACACCGACCGGGCGGCCGTCGAGATCCTCGAGCGAGTTGATCTGGCTCGCGAGCGTCATCGACGTCATCACGCTGGTCACCGACGACGTGACATAGGCGAGCACGGCGACGCCGAAGATCAGCCAGCACGCCTGCCAGATACGCCCAACCCAGCCGAAGAGGTTCTTGCGCGAGGGATAGCGGCCGGACGTGACCACGCTCATGACGAGGTAGAAGCTCTCCGACAGGCCGTCGCGCCAACGGCGGGGAAAGCCCGAGTCGAAACGCCGGTCGAAGAGGGTGAAGCCGAGCGTGGCGAGCAGGATCACGAGCGCGAGCCAGGCATAGGAGGTGAGGAAGCCGGCGTCCTGGAGCGCCGCGAACAGGTCGCGAAAGCTCGCGGCAGAACCGGTGTCGACCATGACCCGGAGGCCGGAATCGTACCATGGATGGCTGAAGTCCATCGTCTCGGCACGCTTGCGGGTGATGCTGAGATTGGTCACCGCGACGGCGATGTCGTTGGCCTCGGTGGCGGCGACCAGCTTGCGCACGGTCGGATAGACGCGGTAGTGGGTCTCGAGGCCGAGGCGGCCGGCGACCAGCTCCCAGAGGTCGACGGCCATGCCCTCGTAGCCGTCCTCGCCCTGCATGACGAAGGGCGGGCTGATGAAGAGGCCGACTTCGACCGTTTCGCGGGCGGGTGGATCGGCTGGCTCCTGGGCGCCGGCCGTGCCGACGATGCCGACGGTCAGTGCGATTGCCGTCGCCCAGATGCGAAGCCTGGTCGAAACCCCCATTTGCCGTGCCCCCTCTCGCAGTCGGTCGCTATTCCCCGCCTACAGGTGGAACGTTAAGAAGGCTCTTCAGATTCATCTGGAAATCGAATCGCCTCGCCATGAGGCGCAGAGCCCCGGATCATGACCCAGACGCCCGACGCAAAACCGGTCGAGTCCCTCACCGAGGCCGAAGCGACTGCCGAGCTCGCCCGCCTTGCCGAGGCGATCGCCGAGAACGATCGCCTCTACTACCAGAACGACGCGCCGGCGATCTCCGACGCCGACTATGACGCGCTGAGGAAGCGCAACCTCGCCATCGAGGCGCGGTTCCCGGCGCTGAAGCGCGCCGACAGTCCGAGCGACCGGGTTGGCGCCGCGCCGGTGGGCCGCTTCGGCAAGGTGGTCCACAAGGTGCCGATGCTGTCGCTCGACAACGCCTTCGACGACGAGGACGTGGTCGAGTTCCTGGCCCGGGTGCGCCGCTTCCTCCGGCTCGCCGCCGACGATCCGCTCGCCATCACCGCAGAGCCGAAGATCGACGGCCTGTCCTGCTCGCTCCGCTACGAGGCCGGCACGCTGGTGACGGCGGCGACCCGCGGCGACGGCTACGAGGGCGAGAACGTCACGGCCAATATCCGCGAGGTGCCGGACGTCCCGGAGACGCTGCCGAAGGGCGTGCCGGAGGTGGTCGAGGTCCGCGGCGAGATCTACATGCTGCACAAGGACTTTGCCGACCTCAACGCGCGTCTGGCGGCCGAAGGCCAGCGCACCATCGCCAACCCGCGGAACGGCGCCGCCGGCTCGCTCCGCCAGATCGACCCGAACGTCACCGCCAGCCGGCCGCTCAAGTTCTTCGCCTATGCCTGGGGCGAGATGAGCGCCATGCCGGCCGAGACCCAGAGTGGCATGATCAAGATCTTCGCCGACTGGGGATTTCAGACCAATCCACGCATGCGGGTGTGCCGCTCGGCGCAGGAGGCGCTCGACTTCTATCGCGGCATGGAGGCGGTCCGGGCGAGCCTCGGCTACGACATCGACGGCGTCGTCTACAAGGTCGACCGCCTCGACCTCCAGGCCCGTCTCGGCTTCGTCTCGCGCAGCCCCCGCTGGGCGATCGCCCACAAGTTCGCCGCCGAGCAGGTGCAGACGATCCTCCGGGGCATCGACATCCAGGTCGGCCGGACCGGCGCCCTGACCCCGGTCGCCCGCCTCGAGCCGGTGACCGTCGGCGGCGTCGTCGTCACCAACGCCACGCTCCACAACGAGGACTACATCAAGGGCATCGGTACCGACGGTGAGCTGATCCGCGGCGAGGACAAGGACCTCCGGATCGGCGACACCGTGACTGTCCAGCGCGCCGGCGACGTGATCCCGCAGATCGTCGACGTCGATCTCGCGCGCCGCCCGGCCGACGCGGTGGCCTACGTCTTCCCGCAGGTCTGCCCGGCCTGCGGCAGCCACGCGGTGCGCGACATCACCCCCAAGACCGGGCGGCCCGACGCGGTCCGGCGCTGCACCGGAGGGCTGATCTGCCCGGCGCAGGTGGTCGAGA
>JAEVZM010000431.1 GCA_023392225.1 Pseudomonadota bacterium | reverse complement strand
TCTCGACGAAGCCGGCCAGCGCGCCCTTCTCGAGCATCCGCGACGGGTCGCGCGCCGTCGAGCCGCGGATGGTCTTCACGCCGAGCTTCTCGGCGACCAGCGCGTTCAGCTCGCCGTCGCTGCTCCGCGAGATCAGCACCCGGGCGTCGAAGTCGAAGATCCGGGCAAAGGGCAGCATGAAATGCTGCCCGTGCCACATGGTGAAGATCACCGGCGCGAGGTGGATGTACTGGTCGAAGGCGTCTTCGGGGTCGAAGCGGAGCGGGCTGGTCCGGTTGACCAGGCGGAGATAGCTCGCCGCCAGCCCCGCCACCCCACGCTGCACCGGGGCGCTCTTGAGGATCCGGCTCGATAGCCGCGGCTTCCGCCGCCGCTTCTTCGCCGGGCTCGACGCGGCGGCCGGCGCCGTCGCGCGATCCTCAGGCTGTTCCGCCTCGGCGGACTGCAGCGACTCGACCATCGGCGGGCGTTACCGGGCGCCGGGCGCCGCTGTCGCCTCGGGGTCGATCAGGCGGTGGATGTGGACGATGAAATAGCGCATCCGCGCATTGTCCACCGTCGACTGCGCCTTCCCCTTCCAGGCGTCGTAGGCGCTCCGGTAGTTCGGGAAGAAGCCGACGATGTCGAGTCCGTCGAGGTCGGAGAACCTGATCCCGTCGACGTTCTCGAGCTCGCCGCCGAAGACGAGGTGGAGAAGTTGCGGGGACTCCGCATCCGCGGTCCCGGACTTCTGAGGCGTGTTGTCGTTTCCGGCCATTACTGCGGCTCGCTGTCAACTCTGCGTACCAACTCCACCACGTCGCCAAAAAGCGCCGGATTCGCGGCAATCAGCGTCGGGTGTGCGGTTTCGCGCCCATTGTAGCGGAGGCTGGCGCCGGCAAGCGTTGCAAGCCTCGCGCCGGCTTCGTGCACCAAAAGATCGGCAGCCGCAAGGTCCCAGTCCCGTGCGTTCGGCTTGGCGATGGCCACGTCGATCTCCCCCGCGCCCACCAGCGCGATCCGGTAGGCGAGCGAGCCGATGAAACGCGGCTTGCGGGCGGGCGTTCCCGCCGCGACGGTCACCGCCCCCGCATAGCGGCGGCTGCTGGCGAAACGGGCATCGGCGAGGTTCGCGACGGTGCTCGCGGCGAGCCGCCGCCCGTCCACGAAGGCGCCCTCCCCGGCCACCGCGGTGAACGTCGCCTCGAGCACCGGCGCGACCAGCACCGCCACCACCGGCCGCCCGGCCTCGACGATCGCCAGCGACACCGTCCAGTCCTTGGCACCGGCGATGAACGAACGCGTGCCGTCGATGGGATCGACGACGAAGACCCGCTCGCGGCCGAGCCGGAGGTCGGTGTCGGCGGTCTCCTCGGACAGCCAGCCGTAGCCCGGCCGCTCGCCGAGCAGCAGCTCCGCGAGCCGGCGGTCGACGGCGATGTCGGCCTCGCTCACCGGCGAGCCGCCGTCCTTCTCCCACACCTTCGGGTCGCGCCGGTAATAGGTCAGCGCGAGCCGCGCCGCCTCTTCCCCGGCGCGCTTGAGCAGCGCGAGGTCGTCGGCCCGCGACGCCATCGGCGCCTCAGCGGCCCGCGATGGTCATGCCGTCGATGGCGACCGTCGGGGCGTTGAGGGCGAAGCGGTAGGTGAGGTCATTGGCCGGCACCAGCCGCAGGAACATGTCCTTGAGGTTGCCCGCGACCGTGATCTCGCTCACCGGCTCGGCAAGCTTGCCGCCCCGGATCGCGAAGCCGGCGGCGCCGCGGCTGTAGTCGCCGGTGACGAGGTTGGCGCCATGGCCGATCATCTCGGTCACGTAGAGTCCCTCGCCGATCGCCGCGATCAGTTCCTCCGGCGTCTGGGTGCCCGGCTCGAGGGTGAGGTTGGTCGAGCCCGGCGACGGGTTGCCGCCGCCCCGCATGGCGTGGCCGTTGGTGGCAAGGCCGAGCTCGCGGGCGGTCGCCGAATCGAGGAACCAGCGCTGCAGCACGCCGTCGGTGACGAGGTCGAACGCCTCCGGCGTCACCCCCTCGCCGTCGAACGGCCGCGAGGCAAGGCCGCGCCGCCGGAACGGGTCGTCCGTGATGCGGATGCCCTCGGCGAGGATTCGCTCGCCCATCTTCTCGCGGAGGAAGCTGGTCTTGCGGGCGATCGAGGAGCCATTGGTCGCCCCGGCGATGCTGCCGAGGATGCTGGTCGCCACCCGCGGGTCGTAGACCACGGTGCCTCGCCCGGTCGGGTATTGGCCCGGGTTCAGCCGGCGCACGGCGCGCTCGCCCGCCTTCCGGCCGATACTCGCCGGGTCGGAGAGGTCGGCGCGGTGGACCTTCACCTCCGCCTCGTAGTCGCGCTCCATGCCGGTACCCTCCCCGGCGATCGCCGAGGCCGAGAGGCTGAAGCGCGAGCCGAGATAGGAACCGACGAAGCCGCCCGAGGTGGCGAGCACCATGCCGCCGAGCGACCAGCCGGCACTGGCGCCGCCCGAGTTCGTGACGCCGGGCACCGCCCGCGCCGCATCCTCGACGGCGAGCGCGGTCTCGGTCATGTCGGCGGCCGAGGGGATCGAGGCGTCGAGGAGGTCGAGGTCGGGAAAGTCCCTGGCCAGCCGGTCCGGGTCGGCAAGGCCGGCATAGCGGTCCTCCGGCGCGACCCGCGCCATCGCCACCGCCCGCTCGGCGAGCTCGGCCGGGTCGGTCACGACATTGGCCGAGACGTTGGCGGTCTTGCGACCGACGAAGACGCGGAGGGTGAAGTCGTCGCCCTCCGAGCGCCCGGTCTCCTCGATCTTGCCGAGGCGGACGTCGACGGACAGCGAGATGCCGCGCACGCACACCGCGTCGGGGGCGTCGGCGCCGGCGCGCTTCGCCGCCTCGACGAGGGCGGCGGCACGGTCGGCGAGGTCGGACTGGTCGAGGATCTGGGTCATGGAAGGTCTCCGGGGAGCCCTTCATCTATGGCTGATAGGCCGCAGGGGCAAGGCGCCCACCGCGATTGCGCTTGCCGCCGATCCGCGTCATATGGGGCGCCGAACCTGCCTTCGACCCCCCCTCGGGGGGCCAAAAAGCCCGGACCGCTGTCTGCCATGTCGACCCAAGCCGCCAGAAAGGACCCGGCGCGCTACACAACCGGCTCGACCATGCGGCACGTGCTGGTGCTGGCCTCGACCAGCGCCATCGGCCTCATCGCGATCTTCATCGTCGATTTCCTCAACCTCTTCAACATCTCGCTGCTCCGCGACCCGAGCCTCACGGCCGCGGTCGGTTACGCCTCGGCGATCGTGTTCTTCTACGTCTCGCTGTCGGTCGGCATGATGATCGCCGCCACCGCGCTCGTCTCGCGGGCGCTCGGTGCTGGCG
>JAEVZM010000376.1 GCA_023392225.1 Pseudomonadota bacterium | reverse complement strand
TCGTCGGCCCGGACTTCGCCGGGCTCCTTCTCGATGTCTGCTGCTTCCTCAAGGGCGTCGAGACGGTCGAGCGCGAGCGTGGCTGGCCGGTGCGGTCGGCGAAGCTGGTGCTTCGCCTTGCGCTCGCGAGTCTTGCCCGCCACTACGGCCTCGCCGAGGCGGGACGGGGGCGCGGCAGCGTCCCCATCGTGCACTGGGGCGCGGAGGACTACCGGCCCGGGATCGGGCCGGCAGCCCCGGCCGGCGGTGGCTAGCCCTTCACCACACCTTCCGCGAGGCCCTTGAAGAACAGCTTCTGGGCGAAGGCGAAGGCGACGATGCCGGGCGTGACGACGATGACATAGACCGCGGCGAGGGCCGGCCAGGTCCACTGGCCGAGGCCGCCCTGCGCGGCGGCGAGCACCACCGGCATGGTGCGCCGGTCCTGGTCGTTGGTCAGCGTCGAGCAGAGCAGGAACTCGCCCCAGGCGGTGACGAAGTTTACGATGAAGATCACCACCAGGCCGTTGCGGACCAGCGGCAGGCCGATCGACCACAGGATGCGCCAGTGGCTGGCGCCGTCCATCTTCGCCGCCTCGATCATCTGGTGCGGGATGAGCTGGAACATCGAGCGCATGATCAGCACGCTGATGGCCAGGTTCAGCGTCACATAGGGAAGGATGAGGCCGCTGGTCACGTTGATCAGGTTCAGCGAGCTCTGGATCTCGTAGATCGAGATGATCGAGACGACGCGGATCGGCAGGTACAGCGAGACCAGGAGAATGGCGATGACGATGCCGGTGCCGCGCGCCTTCATGTGGACCAGGGCATAGCCGGCGAGCACCGCGCAGATCGTGGTGAGCAGCACCGTCGCCGAGGTGACGTAGATGCTGTTGAACAGGTTGACCGGCAGGGTGTCGATCTTGTCGAAGACGTAGCTGTAGTGGGTGAAGTCGAATTTCCGCGGCCAGAAATCGCCGCGCATCGAATCCGGGCGCGACTTCACCGACATGATCCCCACCCAGGCGAGCGGCGCCAGGATGATGATCATGAAGATGTTGATGATCAGGTGGCGGAAGAACGCGCTGCCGTTGCGGCCGAACCAGCCACGGGTGTCGCCCGCCATGTCGGACGACCGGTAGCCGCCCTGTTCGATTGCCTCAACGCTCATGGACTAGTCCCTCGACCGGAAGATGCGCAGCAGGATGATCATGACGAACACCATGGCGACGGCGCCGATCATGCCGATCGCCGCGGCGAAGCCCTGGCGCCAGAGGCCGGTCTTGAACGCCTGGTCGTACATGAACATCGTCCAGGTGTAGGTCGGCGTGTCGCGGTTGAAGCCGCCGAAGATCAGGTACTCGTCGATCACCGCCATGGCGGTGCCGAAGCGCAGCACGACGAGGATCATCATGATCGGTGCCAGCCGCGGCAGCACGACGTTCCAGAACACCTGCCACTCGTTGGCGCCGTCGATGCGGGCGGCCTCCGGCAGGTCCTTCGGGATGGCGGCGAGCCCGGCGAGGAAGAAGATGGTGTGGTAGCCGAGGCCCCACCACACTTCCATGATCGCGATCGCGGGAAGGGTCAGCGGCGTGCCGCCCTGCCACTGCGGCGCATCGTAGACCGTGAACAGGCCGAGCACCTCGACCAGGAAGTGGTTAATCGGACCGACCTGGTAGTTGTACATCCACTTCCACAGCACGAAGACCAGCGTGCTCGGGATCACCGCGGGAATGAGCAGCACCACCCGGTAGAAGGTTGCGAGCTTGGGCTGTGTCACCTTGTCGATCAGCACTGCCAACAGAAGCGGCAGGATGATCGTGCCGGGCAGGAACATCAGCGTGAACAGGGTCGCCCGCCACAGGCTGGTCCACATCAGCGGGTCGTTGATGGCCTCGATATAATTGGCGAAGCCTACGTACTGGGCTGGTTCGTTGGACAGGAACTCGAAGTTGGTGAAGCTGATCCAGACCACCCGGAAGATCGGATAGACCTGGTATCCGACGAAGAAGATCAGCGTGGGGATGAGGAAGACCCAGGGCGTCAGTCCCTGCCGGAAGTAACTCGCCCGGCCATATGAAATCGCCTGCGCCTGCGCCATTCCGATGACTCCCCTCCGGTAACCCCGATGTACCGGTATCGCAGCAAGAGCCACGCCATGGCGAGGGGCTCAGGACTGCGCGGTATTGCCGCGTCCCCAAACGCGGCCTCAAGACAGGAACGGGACCGGGGATGCTCCCCGGCCCCGATGCGTGCGGGCGGTTACTTGCCGCGGTTGATCTCGGCCTGGACGGCTTCCATCACCTGCTGCATGGCGACCTTGGGATCCGATTCCTCGCCCTTGAGGTACTTTTCCCAGATCGGCTTGCCGATCACGAACTGCTGCAGGCCGAAGATGTCGTTCTCGATCGCCTTGGCGGCGTTGAGCTGCTGGCGGACGAGGCCGACGAACGGCGGCAGCCAGTCCGGCTTCTCCTGGTCCCACTTGGCGTAGATCGACTTGTACGGCGGCAGCTGGCCGGGATGGCCGCTCGGCGTGCCGACGATCGAGTCCTTCCAGATCCGCTCGTCATAGGTGAGGGCGCGGATGTACTCCACGACCTTCTCCTTGTTCTGCCCGTACTTGAACAGCGCCGAGCCGGTCGTCCAGAACACCGTCGAGCCGGCGCCGTTCTTGAACTTCGGCAGCGGGCCGAGGTGGAGCTGGGTCGGCTCGTCCCAGTTCGCCGCCATGCGGAGCGGTGCGTTGAAGTACTTGGTGTAGTAGCCGACGCGCTGGGCGGCGAAGGCGACCTCGTCCGGCGTGCCGTTGACGCCGCCGTCGGTCGCGCCCTCGAGCAGGATGTCCGGGTTGGCCAGCGGCATGATCTTCTTCATGAGGATCAGCGCCTCGATGGCGGCGTCGCTCGTGAAGTCGAACAGGTGGTTCTTGTAGACGTCCGGGCTCATCGAGTGCGTGAACGGCACCAGCGAGCGCCAGCCGTGGCTGTCATAGGTGGCACCGAAGGGCGCGGCGCCCGAGTCCATGACCACCTTGGCGCGCTCGAGATAGGTCTCCCAGTCGGCCGGGGCCTCGTCCGGCAGGCCGGCCTGGGTGGTGAAGCCCGAGTGCCACGAGCTGCCGATCACGTCGAGCAGGAACGGCCAGCCATACATCTTGCCGTCGATGAGGTTCTCCTCGCCGATCGACTCGATGATGTCGTCGCGGACGTCCTTGGGCATGTAGTCGTCCCAGGGCTCGATCACGCCGGCGGCAGCCATCGCCGACATCTCGACGAAGGGCGTCTGGCCGACATAGACGTCCCAGGTGCTCTTCTTGTCCTTGGCCTCGGCGACGAAGCGCTCGATGCCAAAGCCCTCGACCGGGGCGATCTGGTAGTTGATGCCCGGGAATTCGCCGTTCACCGTCGGGATGCCGGGGTGAAGGTCCTCGATCCACTGGTAGAAGGTCGGAGTCAGCGGCCGGTCCTGGGCGTAGGCCGTGCCCATGGTGTTGCGCGCCAAGGTGGCGACGCCAGCCAGGCCGAGGCCTGCGGCCACGGTTCGGGTAAGGAATTCGCGCCGATCGATGGCCCCGCGCTTCAGCTGGGTCAGGTTGGTCTGCTGCAGAAGATATTCCTGTTCCTTGCGGATAGTCATGCTCGCCTCCGGAAACGTCGCGCTTCTGTCTTGTCCGTGTAAGTGCGACCGGCGAGAATTGTCTTATAAATTTCGCACGCTCGCAACCGTGGCGGTGGCGCGGCTTTCGGCACTCTAGGCGCGATTTTCGAGCGCGGCCCCGGCGTCGGCCTTGATGCGGTCGACAAGCGCCCGAAGGCCGTTCGAGCGCTGCGTGGTGAGGTGCGCGCGCAGGTCGAGCTGCGAGAACAGGGCCTCCGCGTCGATCGCCCGGATCTCCTCCGGCGTCCTGCCGCTGAACATGGCGATGACGATTGCCACGAGCCCCTTGACGATCATGGCGTCGCTGTCGCCGGCGAACACCAGGCGGGTGGTGCCGTCTTCCTCGACCACCCGGGTCGAGAGCCACACCTGGCTGGCGCAGCCGCGCACCTTGTTGGCGTCGTTGTGCTCGGCGTCGGGCAGCGGCGCGAGTCCGCGGCCGAGCTCGATGACGTGGCGGTAGCGGTCCTCCCAGTCGTCGAGGAGCTCGAAATCCGCGATCAGCTGGTCGATCGAAAGGGTCTGTCCGGGGGGGCTGGTCATGCCGTTGATATAGACGGCATGCCGCCGGCTGCAAACTAGGCGGGGTCGTCCAGATCGCCCTGCCAGGGGAGGGCGAGGTCGTCGGTGGTCAGGGTGCCGCGCCGCGGTCCCTTGCCGGCCGGCGCCCCGTGGGCCCCGGGGGCCATGTCGATGCCGCTCGGCGCGCCGGGTGCGCCGGGCGCCATGTCGATGCCGCCGCTCTCTTCCCCGGTGACGTAGCGATAGACGATCTCGATGCCGTTCTGCGACTTCTCGGCGATCATCTGGGCGGCGGCGCCGCCGGTGACGCAGACGTCCGGGTTGCGGTCGCAGAAGCCCGAGAGATCGGTGACGGTGTCGCGCAGCGCGCCCATTGCCTCGGCCACGGTCACGCGCGGCGCCTCGCCGGATTCGGGGTCGGCGGGAATGAGCATGATGACGATCGTGAGCCAGAAGGCTGATCTGAGGAGAAACATCGCGGCATCCCTTTCGCCGTCGCGCGCGTCACGCGCAGCAGCCCCTGCGCGGAAGCAATCTAGACCAACGCGGTGAAGGGCAGGTTCAGCATTTTCGTAGAATTTTACCGGACCTGTCGCCAGCCTCCGGTCGGCCTGTCCCTGGCGTTCAGGAATCCTTAAGCCTAATTTGCCACGTTTTCCGCACATATGGCCAACAGGTTTCGACTGTGAGCGCAAGAACCGCAGGGCGTCGGCGGCAGGCTGAGCCGGCCGAGTTCGAGGAGCTGGACGACGATCCGGCCGGCGACGGCGTGTTCGTCCGGCTGGCCGCGCGGGTCGTCGCCAACCCGGCCATGTCCGGCGGGCTCCTGGTGATGGCCCTCACCGTGACCGCCGTCGTCTCCAATGCGCTCTTCCTGCAG
>JAEVZM010000372.1 GCA_023392225.1 Pseudomonadota bacterium | reverse complement strand
GCCGTGCACCGTCCAGTCGCCGGCGGGAAAGACCGGGATGATCGCCTCGGTCAGGTCGATGGCGGTGGCGGAGACGGGAAGCCCGTGATCGAGCATCCGGCGGAGGAACGCGACCTGCTCGTCCGGTGAAATCTGGATCGAGGACATCAGCCACGCCGTGGTGAGCCCGCCCGAGACGTCGGCATTGCCGTAGCCGAACGCGGCGACGTATCGCGCGAAGTCGGCCTCGCCGAGCAGCGTCGTCAGGTGCTTCGAGAACCAGACGATCGAGTTCTCCTCCCAGCTGGTGGGGTCGACCTCCGGGAACGCCATCTCGCGCTTCGACGGGGCATATTCCGGCATGATCGCCCACACCGGCTCGCTGGCGCTCTTCAGGATGCCGGCATCGAAGCCCATCACCGCGAGCGGCACCTTGAACGTCGACATCGGCGCAAAGCGCTGGTCGCAGGTGCCCTCGCGGACGAGCACCGCGCCGCTCGCCTGGTCGGCGACGACGGTGCAGGAGAGGAGCGCCCCGGGCCTCTCGGCCGCCGCGGCGACAGTGAGCCCGGCGGAGAGACCTGCGGCGGCAAGGGCAAGGCGGAATGCGGACATCATAAGCCTCTCGGAGTCGGGAACGATCTGCGGCCGGCGCGAATCCGGCGACGCGCAGCCTGGACCCACGAACCTTTCGGCTTTGCTGGCCCGCGCCCCGCTTCTGGCGATATCCCCAACTTTGCCGATTTCACGCGTCCTCGGCATGCAGCGGCGTCTCGTCGAGGAAGCCGCCCGATTGGCGGCTCCAGAGCTGGGCGTAGAGGCCGCCGCGGCGGAGCAACTCGTCATGCGTGCCGACCTCGGCGATCCGGCCGTGGTCGAGGACGACGAGACGGTCCATCGCCGCGATCGTAGACAGCCGATGGGCGATGGCGATCACGGTCTTGCCCTCCATCAGCCGGTAGAGCGAGCCCTGGATCGCCGCCTCGACCTCGGAGTCGAGCGCGCTGGTCGCCTCGTCGAGGATGAGGATCGGCGCATCCTTGAGCAGCACCCGGGCGATGGCGATCCGCTGGCGTTGGCCGCCGGACAGCTTGACGCCGCGCTCGCCGACCTGGGCCTCGTAGCCTGTGCGGCCCTTGGCATCGACCAGCCCCTGGATGAAGTCGTCGGCCTCGGCGCGGCGGGTGGCGGCGATGATCTCCTCTTCGCTGGCCTCGGGCCGGCCATAGGCGACGTTGTCGCGGACCGAGCGGTGGAGGAGCGAAGTGTCCTGCGTGACCATGCCGATGCTGCCGCGAAGCGACTCCTGCGTGACCGTCGCGATGTCCTGCCCGTCGATCAGGATCCGGCCGCCCTCGAGGTCGTAGAAGCGGAGCAGGAGGTTGACCAGCGTCGACTTGCCGGCGCCGGAACGCCCGACCAGGCCGACCTTCTCGCCCGGCGCGATGACCAGCGAGAGATCCTCGATCACCTTGTGCTGGCGGCCGTAGTGGAACCGGGCATGGTCGAAGACGATCTCGCCGCGCGGAACGTCGAGCGGCTTCGCACCCTCGGCATCGTCCACCGCCACCGGCTGGGCGAGCGTGGCGATGCCGTCCTGCACCGTGCCGACGTTCTCGAAGAGGTTCGCGGTCTCCCACAGGATCCACTGCGACATCGCCCGGATGCGCATGACCAGCGCCACCGCGACGGCGATTGCGCCGAGCGAGACGGTGTCCTGCATCCAGCCATAGATGGCGACGCTGGCGACCGCGGCGAGCAGCAGCGAGTTGACGGTATGGAGCGATACGTTGAGCGCGGTCACCAGCCGCATCTGGCCGAAGACCGTGACCAGAAACTCGTCCATCGCGCCGCGGACGTAGGCCTGCTCGCGGGCGGTGTGGGCGAAGAGCTTGATGGTCTGGATGTTGGTGTAGCTGTCGACCACCCGGCCGGTCATCTGGGCCCGGGCGTCCGCCTGCTGCATCGACACCTTCTGCAGCCGGGGCACGAAGAAGACGAGGATGCCGACATAGGCCGCGAGCCACACGATCAGCGGCACGGTCAGCCACAGGTCGGCGCGGCCGACGAGGAACAGCGTGCCGATGAAGTAGACGACGACATAGACGAAGACGTCGAGGACCTTGGTCACCACCTCGCGAACGGCGAGCGCGGACTGCATCACCTTCTGCGAGACCCGCCCGGCGAACTCGTTGTGGAAGAACTCGAGGCTCTGGCCGAGGATGTAGCGGTGCGCCTTCCAGCGGACGAGCATCGGGAAGGTGCCGTAGATCGTCTGGAACATGAACAGGTTCTGGAACAGCGCCGTCAGCGGGAAACCGACGATCACCAGAAGCCCCATCAGCGCCAGCTCGCCGCCATGGTCGGCGACGAAGGTGGCACGATCGGCCGCCGACAACCAGTCGACCAGGTTGCCGATGAAGGCGAAGAACACGATCTCGATCACCGACATGATCGCAGTCAGCACGCCCGTCGCCACCAGTGGCCAAAGGAACGGCCGCGTGTAGTGCCAGCAGAAGGCGAGGAAGCCGCGCGGCGGCATCCCGGGATCGGCCGCGGGATAGGGATCGACCATGCGTTCGAAGGCGGCAAACACGGCATTCACTCCAGGAAGATCGCTATCGTTGAAAGGGGCATGCGACCGCGACGACGTTGCGCCACGGGGACCCGGGATGACGAGGTGACGCTCCCGCAGCCGTCGGGCATCGAGCATGAGACCCGCCGCGAGCATGGGCAAGCCGACCGCAGCCGGCGGGGGCGGCGTTCCTGCGCCCCCGGCCGGCGATTGGCTATGGCGTCCGTCACACCCACCTCCATTATTCGGCCGCTTCGGCGCGGTCGTCGAGCGCGAGGAAGCCCCCGGACTGGCGCTTCCAGAGGCCGGCATAGATGCCGCCGCGGGCGACGAGCTCGGCATGGGAGCCGGTCTCCACCACCGCGCCACGGTCCATGACGATCAGCCGGTCCATGGCCGCGATGGTCGAGAGCCGGTGAGCGATGGCGATCACCGTCTTCCCCTCCATCAGCCGGTTAAGCGACTCCTGGATGGCCGCCTCGACCTCGGAATCGAGCGCGCTGGTCGCCTCGTCGAGGACCAGGATCGGCGCGTCCTTGAGGAGGACCCTCGCGATGGCGATCCGCTGCCTCTGGCCGCCCGAGAGCTTCACGCCCCGCTCGCCGACATGGGCGTCGTAGCCCGTGCGGCCACGAAGGTCGCTGAGCTCGGGAATGAAGGCGTCGGCATGGGCCCAGCGCGCCGCATCGAGGATCTCCGCCTCGCTCGCTTCGGGCCGCCCGTAAGCGATGTTGTCGCGGATCGAGCGGTGCAAGAGGGAAGTGTCCTGAGTCACCAGCCCGATCTGGCGGCGGAGCGACTCCTGCGTGACCGACGACACGTCCTGCCCGTCGATCAGCACACGGCCGCTCTCGACGTCGTAGAAGCGGAGCAGCAGGTTGACCAGCGTCGACTTGCCGGCGCCGGAGCGGCCGACCAGCCCGACCTTCTCGCCCGGCCGGATGGTCAGCGAGAGATCGTCGATCACGCCGTTGTCGCGCCCGTAATGGAAGCCGACGTGATCGAAGCGGATCTCGCCGTCGGTCACCGTCAGCTCCTTGGCACCGGTGGCGTCGGTCAGCCGGTTGGGCTGGGCGATCGCCTGCAGGCCCTCCTGCACGGTCCCCATCGCCTCGAAGACGTTGATCGAGGTCCAGGTGATCCAGCCCGACATCGTGGCGATGCGGATGGTCATGGCGCTGGTCATCGCGACGGCGCCGAGCGTGAGGTCGCCCCGCATCCAGAGCCACACCGCTAGCGCCATCGTCCCGCCGATGAGGATGCTGGTCGAGGTCGTCACGAGGCCGTTCATCACCGTGATCGCCCGGGTCTCGGTGCGGAACGCGGCGGTGTGGTCGCGGAGCGCCTCTTCGGCATAGGCGTCCTCCCGCCCGGCATGGGCGAAGAGCTTCACCGTCTGGATGTTGGTGTAGCTGTCGACCAGCCGCCCGGTCAGCATCGATCGTGCCTCCGATACCTCGGTCGAGAGGTCGCGGATGCGCGGCACGAAGTAGACGAGGACGCCGACGAAGAAGGCGATCCACGCGGCCACCGGCAGCACCAGCCGCCAGTCGAGCTCGGCGAAGAGGATCATGGCGCTCGTCGCATAGACCGCGACGAACCAGATCGCCTCGCAGACCTGGACCACCGACTCGCGGAGCGCCGGGCCGGTCTGCACGATCTTGGAGGCGATGCGGCCGGCGAAGTCGTCGGCGAAGAAGCCGACCGACTGGCGAACGACGTAGCGGTGCGTCTGCCAGCGGACGAGGTTGGTGAAGGACGGCGCCAGCGTCTGGTCGATGAGGAGCTGATGGATGAAGCTCGCCACCGGCCGTGCGACGACGACGACGAACGCCATCCACAGGAGCGTCGGCCCATGCACGGCGATGAGGTCGGCCGGAAGCGTGTCCTGGAGCAGGTCGACGATGTCGCCGAGATAGGCGTAGAGCGCCACCTCGACCAGGGCGACGACGAGGCCCATGACGAGCAGTGCCGCAAGCCCCGGCCAGACCTGGCGCGTGTAGTGCCAGTAGAAGCCGACAAGCGTGGCCGGCGGCATGCTGGGATCGTGCGGCCGGAAGGGATCGATGAAGGTTTCGAACGTGCGGAACATGGCAGTGACCATGGAAACGGATGTTGGGTGCGCCAGGGCGCAGACGACGGCGGGCGCGAACGCCCCGGGAATGATCCGGAACCGGCGGCGGGCCGCGTATGGAAGCGCTTCCCGCGACGCTGGCGCGCCGGGGAGACTCGCTCGGGGCTAGGCGGTGGTGGAGCTAGCGGGCGAGGCGAACCGGGAGGCGGACAGCGAATGCCGAGTCGGATCTGATGATCTGATCATTCCGCTCCATCCGGGCCTCCGTAGGGTTCGACAAAAGCGGCGCAGGGATGCACCGCGGGCGATGTGTATAGCGCCAATTGCCCGGGAGACTGCGACAATCGTATGGCAGGGCGGCATTTCGGCCGCGGGTGTGGCAGCCGCGCAACGGCGGGCTCCCCACCCCTACTCCGCGGCGGTCCGCTCCCCCTCCTCGTCGAGGCCGAGGAAGCCGCCCGACTGTCGATGCCAGAGCTGGGCATAGAGGCCGTTCCGGGAGAGCAGCTCCTGGTGGGTGCCTTCCTCGACAATGCGGCCGCCGTCCATCACCACCAGCCGGTCGAGCACGGCGATGGTCGAGAGCCGGTGGGCGATGGCGATGACTGTCCGCCCCTCCATGAGGCTGTAGAGCTGCTCCTGGATCGCGGCCTCGACCTCGGAGTCGAGCGCGCTGGTGGCTTCGTCGAGCACCAGGATCGGCGCGTCCTTGAGCAGCAGCCGGGCGATGGCGATGCGCTGGCGCTGGCCGCCGGAGAGCTTGACGCCGCGCTCGCCAACATGGGCGTCGTAGCCGGTCCGCTCCCGCCAGTCCTCGAGGCCCGTGATGAAGCCAGCGGCGTGGGCCTGCGCCGCCGCCTCGGCGATCTCGGCCTCGCTCGCCAGCGGGCGGCCATAGCGGATGTTGTCGCGGACCGAGCGATGGAGGAGCGAGGTGTCCTGCGTCACCATGCCGATGGCGGCGCGGAGGCTCTCCTGCGTGACATGGGCGATGTCCTGCCCGTCGATCAGGATGCGCCCGGATTCGAGGTCGTAGAAGCGCAGCAGGAGGTTCACCAGCGTCGACTTGCCGGCCCCCGAGCGCCCGACCAGACCGACCTTCTCCCCCGGCTTGATCGACAGCGTGAGGCCACCGATCAACCCGCCCGCGCGGCCATAGTGGAAGTGGATGTCCTCGAAGCGGATCTCGCCCGCCCGCACCTCGAGCGGCCTGGCGTCGGGCGCGTCGACCACCTCCTGCGGACGGCTGATGGTCTCGATGGCATTCTCGAGCGTGCCGACATTCTCGAACAGCGAGGTGATGGTGCGCAGAATCCACCCAGACATCTGGTTGAGCCGGATCACCAGCGCGTTGGCCATGGCGATGCCGCCGACGCTCAGTGCCCCGGTCGACCACAGCCAGACCGACAGCGCCGCCGTGGCGAAGATCAGAAGGCTGTTGATGATGTTGAGCGACACCATCATCTTCATGATGGTCCCGGCAAGGTCGCGGAAGGCGTTGATCTGACGGGAGAAGCCTTCCTTGGCGAACTCCTCCTCGCGCTCGGCATGGGCGAAGAGCTTCACCGCCTGGATGTTGGTGTAGCTGTCGACGACGCGGCCCGAGAGACCGGAATTGGCTTCGGCCGCCGCCTCTGACTTGGCGCGCACCGGCGGCACCATCCAGTAGATGGTCAGCACATAGGCAACGCCCCAGACCGCGACCGGCACGATCAGCCAGGGATCGAGCCCGGCGAAAAGGGCGATGGTGCCGGTGAGGTAGATCACCAGCGTGAAGATGCCCTCGATGATGTTGACCACGCTCTCGCGGAGCGCCGGGCCGCTCTGCAGCACCTTCTGCGCCACCCGGCCGGCGAAATCGTTCTGGAAGAAGGTGAGGCTCTGGCGCAGCACATAGCGGTAGCTGCGCCAGCGGACCAGCGCGGTGAGCCCCGGCACGAAGGCGATGCTGGTGAGGCCCCGCGACAGCAGCACCGCGAGAGGCCGCACGACGAGGATGACGAAGGCCATGCCGGCCAGCGCCCAGCCATAGGTCGAGAAGAACTGGTCCGGCGGCGTCACCGTCGCCCAGTCGACGACGATGCCGAGGAAGACCAGGAGCGCCATCTCGCCCAGCGCGGCGACGAGCGAAACGATGATGATGGCGACGAGCAGGCGCCAGGACGGCATGAGAAAATGGCGCGCGAAGGCGAGCAGCCGATCCGGCGGACGCTCCACCGGCGCGGCGACGAAGGGGTCATAAAGGCGTGCGAACCACTCGAGCATCGGTATCCAGTCGTGCCGCCGGCAGACATCGGCCAGCGTGTCTCCGAGGCGTCCCATCCAGGGTGTTTGGTCGCGGCAACCGGATCGCCGTCGACCCTGAAGCGTCCGGGGCCTGGAGTCCAGCAACTGCAGTTCTCTCATATGGGGTCGGCGAGCGGCGAAGCCAGTCCCGAGGCGGGGAATGGCGGCCGCGCGCCGCTTTCGGCCTCGGGGGGGGGGCCCCCCGGGCGCCCCCCCCCGGCCGGGGCCATGTGCTCCCACAGGTCCTGAGGAAGGGCGAGGCGCCCGGGCCGTCCCAGACCCTTCGTCCCCCTGTCGCCTCGACGCGGGACCGGGCCGAGGAATACCCCTACCGGGGAACGACGGCCACCCCGTCTCTTGAGTTGAGGGACGACGCGAGGGTGGAGGCGGCCTGTCGGGTACTCTCCCGAATGAACCACGTCCCCAGCGACCGTGCCGCCGCGTTCGCGCCTGAGAAATTGGGGGTAGGCCCCTT
>JAEVZM010000346.1 GCA_023392225.1 Pseudomonadota bacterium | reverse complement strand
CGCCAGGGGCTCCGGGTCGGCTTCACCAAAGGCTGCTTCGACCTGCTCCACCGCGGCCACCTCCACTCGCTCGAGCAGGCGGCCCGCCGGGTCGACCGGCTGGTGGTCGGCGTCAACACGGACGCCTCGACCGGGCGGCTCAAGGGACCCGGGCGTCCGGTCCAGGTGCTCGACACCCGCGCCGCGGTGCTTGCCGCGCTCCGCCATGTCGATCTGGTCGTCCCCTTCGACGACGATACGCCGGCCGCGATCATCGAGACGGTGGCGCCCGATGTCCTCTTCAAGGGCGCCGACTATGCCGAGGCCGACGTCGTCGGCGGCGACTTCGTCAAGGCGCGCGGTGGCAGGGTCGAGCTGCTGCCACTGCTCGCCGGACATTCGACCACGGCTACGGTGGGCCGGCTCCGAGCCAGAAGCGACTGAGCAGAACGAACAGGGACACCGCCAGCGTCGCCGCCTGCAGCGTCAGCTGGAGCGGCATCAGGTCGGGGATTGCTCCCGCCACGCGCCAGGCGAAGCGGCGGAGGTTGAACGACAGCATCATCGCCACGAAGGGCAGGAACGGGATGAAGTACCGTCCCTGCACGCCGATCACCACGGGCGTGCCGATCGCCCCGGTCTCGGACGGCGTCCACAGCACGTAGAGCGAGAGAAGGATCCCGACCAGCGAGATCAGGAGTCCGCCGAGGATGGCGAGCCGCGTCCAGGCGCCGACCGGGCGCACCGGGCCGCGGGAATCGTTGAACAGCGCCAAGAGGAACATCGCCCAGACGAGGATCAGGAGCGAAGGCGGCACCGCCGTGTCGAGCCAGCCGAAGCGGCCGAACAGCGTCCGGAAATAGAATCCGTGCATCTCGGCCAGCGTGCGCCAGATCAATCCGGGGATGCCGGCGAGATCGTTGAGGAGGAATTCGAGCTGGCGCGCGACGAGGTCGCCCGGCATGCCGCTGACGGGCGTGAAGACCAGCGACCCGGCGAGACCGAGCAGCGCTGCCACCACGGCGAGGCCGACGGCGGCGATGCCCCGCCGCCACGGCACGGCCAGCGCCGCCGGCACGATCGCGAGGAGGAGCGGCAGGTAGACGATCTTGCCGTGGCCGAGAAGGAAGGCGGAGACCGCGAGCAGCGCAAGCTCGCGCCGCGTGAAATCACCCCGGAACACCGTCCGGCGGACCACGACCACGAACAGGCCGAGGCAGGCGATCACCGACATCGAATCGTACTGGACCGAGGACGACAGGAACATGGTCATCGGCATCAGCGCGACGAAGGTCACCGCAGCGTGGAAGCGCGGCAGGTAGAGCAGCGCGAGGGCCACGGCGAGGGTCACCGCGAACAGGTTCCCGAGGCGGGCGAAATACTGCATCGTCGCCCAGTTGCCGGGGTCCTGGTCGGTGAAGCTGATGGCCGACAGGAGGGTGCCCGCCGCGACCCCGGCAAGGGCCGGGGCGTACATCAGCGGCGACGTCGCCTGGGTCGGGAAGCCGGTCGAAGCCCGCGGCCTGGAGCTCGCGCCCATGCCGATCTCGCGGACCATCCGCCGGTAGTCGTACTTCGCCTTGAGGTTGGATTGAAGGTCGGCATGCCGCTCGGCGAAGCGTAACAGGCTCTTCGGCAGCTCGGCCGCCGTCTTCCCATCCCGGGTTCCGGGCAGGAGATCACCGCCGACGATCATCGCCACCCTGTGGAAATGCGCCGTCTCGTCCGGGCCCTGGTAGGGCGGCGTGACGTAGACGAAGAGCACGCCGAAGAACAGCATGAGGCAGGCGACAGTATAGGCCAGCCGCCGGCGCGCCAGTGGATCCTCGCTCAGCATCCGCGCACCGGCCCCTCCTGGCGTCGCGCGCCCGCCACCCCGGTCAGTCCCCGTCGACGCCTGGGAGGCGCGCTGTCAGCGCCCCCCGCCCGCGCGAAGGAGTGCGGCCTCGGCACTCTCCTCGGCGGCGGCGTCCCCGGCTTCCTCGATGTCCAGCTCCGCCACCAGTGGCGTTTCCGCATCATCGTCGCCGCCCGGTCCCTCGGTCAGCGGCTCGACGTGGCGCTCGAACTGGAGGTGGTAGATGCGGGCATAGTGCTTGCCGACGGCGAGCAGCTCGGCATGACGGCCACTCTCCACGATCTGCCCGTTGACCATCACGCAGATGCGGTCGGCGCCGAGCACCGTCGACAGGCGGTGGGCGATGACGATGGTGGTCCGTCCGGCCATCAAGCGGTCGAAGGCGATCTGCACCTGGTGCTCGGACTCGGCATCGAGCGCCGAGGTCGCCTCGTCGAGGAGCAGGATCGGCGCGTCGCGGAGCATGGCCCGGGCGATCGCGAGCCGCTGGCGCTGGCCGCCCGAGAGCTGGCCGCCACCGGCCTCGAGCTCGGTGTCGTAGCCTTCCGGCAGGTTGGCGATGAACTCGTGCGCCATCGCATTCTTCGCCGCTTCCTCGACCTCCTCGTCGGAGGCGCTCTGGCGGCCGAACCGGATGTTCTCGCGAACGGTGGCCCGGAAGATCACGGTGTCCTGGCTGACCAGAGCCACGTGGTTGCGGAGCGACGCCAGCCGCACCTTGGCGATGTTCTGCCCATCGACCAGGATCTCGCCGCCCTGCACGTCGTAGAAGCGCTCGATCAGGTTGATGATCGTGCTCTTGCCGGAGCCCGACGGGCCGACCAGTGCGGTGACCTTGCCTGCCGCCGCAGTGAAATCGAAGTTGCGCAGAACCGGCTTCTTGGAGCGATAGCCGAAGGTCACGTCCTGGAAGGCGATCTCGCCCGCCTCGACCTCGAGCTCCGGACCATCGGGGTTCGAGTTGAGCGAGGGCTTGCTGTCGAGGATGCGGAAGATCGTCTTGGCCCCGACCACGTCGCGCTCGAGCGAGACGCGAGTATTGGCCAGCCGCTTCGCCGGCTCGTAGGCGAGCAGCAGCGCGGTGACGAACGAGACGAAGGGCCCCGGGGTCGACTCCGCGAAAATGGTCTGATAGCCGGCCCAGAGCATCACGCCGGCGATCGCGAAGCCGCCGAGGGTCTCCATCATCGGCGAGGTCGCGGCGGTGATCGCGCCGATCCGGTTCGAGCGCATGCGCACGAACTCGACCGAGTTGCTGGTGCGCTGGCGCATCACCGGCTCGAGGTTGAACGCCTTGACGATGCGGATGCCCTGCGCGCTCTCCTGGGTGGCGGCGATGATGCCGGTCAGCCCCTCGAGCTCGCCCCGCGCGGCATTCCTGATTCGCTTGACCAGATGGCGCACGCCGACCACGGCGATCGGCCCGATGACCAGCACGATGAACGACATGCCCGGGCTCTGGATCACCATCACGGTCACCAGGCCGACCAGCGACAGCACCTCGCGGCCGAAGGTGGTGAGCACGGTCCGCAGCGTGTTGCCGGGCGAATTGGCCCGCTGGGTCATCGCCGCGATCAGCTCGCTGGACGGGGTCTTGTCGAAATAGTTCACGCCAAGACGCAGGAGGTGGTCGAACACCCGCATCTGGATGTCGGCGCGAATCGCGTTGCCGATCCGCGCCATGATCACGCTCGACCCGTAGAGCGACACGCCACGGCCGATCGAGATGACGAGCACCGCCACGACCAAGGCGCTGACCTCGGCCATGTCGCGGTCGACGAACACCTTGTCAACAACGTCGCTGATTATCCACGCGCTGAGCGCCGTGGTCGCCGCGACCATAAGCATGAAGAAAGTACCGGAAACATAGCCCCAGAAATGTTTCCGGCCGTAGTCCTTCAAAACACGCTGGACGACGCTCCACGGCCCCTTGGAGTCGAACTCGATATTGGACAACTTGGAGAGCATTATCCGGCAGACCTCTGGCTCGGAACCAAGCCGACGCTATAGACCATACGCCAGACGAACGCGAGCCACCCGCCGGCCCACGACCTGTTGCCGGTCATTCCGGTGGCGGCCCGGCGCAGTCCCGGCCATGTTTCCTGTCCAGGATGCTCCGGCACGCCGACGCGCATCCCGCACTGCGGCAGAACACCTAGCAGAGACGCCCCCCTGTCCGCCAGAGGGGTGGAGGGTCGCAGGGTCGGGACGCGAATCGCGCTCCGACCCTGCCCCGAACCCTTCGCGCCAGGGGCGTGGGCGGAGTTACGCGTCGGGGAGCGACGCCGAGGGATGGTTCGGGTTCTCGGTCGAGCCGAGGACCTGCTGGTCGAAGTCGATATTGGCGCCGGTCATCAAGCCAGACTCGTCGCTGGCGAGAAAGGCGACCGCCCGGGCGACCTCGGTCGGCTTGAGCAGCCGGCCGAAGGGCTGCTTGGCCTCGGCCTTCTTGAGCCAGTCCTTGTCGTCGGTGTGGTAGCGCATCTGGATGTCGTGCTCGCCGGGCGTGTCCATCCAGCCGATATTGAGGCCGTTGACCCGGATGTGGTCCCGCATCAGCGAGAAGGCCGCGTTGCGGGTCAGCGCCGCCAGCGCCGCCTTGGACATCGAGTAGGCCGAGATGAAGGGCTGGCCGCCATGGCCCGACATCGACTGGATGTTGACCACCGCCCCTTCGATCTTCTCGCGCCGCATGATCTTCGCCGCATCCTGGATGAGGAAGAACGGGGCGCGGGCATTGATCGCGAACATGCGATCGAAGAGGTCCGGCGAGGTGTCGAGGATGGTGCCGCGGTCGGTGGTGGCCGCGACATTGACCAGCGCGTCGACCCGGCCGAAGGCCTTGTCGGCCTCGGCGATCACCTTCCGGCAGTCCTCGACGTTGGCGAGGTCGGCCTGGACGTATCTCACCTTGGTGACATCGTTGGCGATGTCGGCGGCAACCGCCTTGCCCTTCTTGGCGTTCCGCCCGCAGATGACGATGCCGGCGGCGCCCCGGTCGGCGAACATCCGCGCGATGGTCTCGCCGAGCCCTTGCGTCCCGCCGGTGACGACGGCGACCTTGCCGGCGAACTGTTTCTTCAGGTTGGTGGTGGGTTTGGCCATGTCGATTTCCTCTCGATAGGCGGATGGCGAAGGTCGCGGAGCGCGGATGAGGGAACGCTCGCGCCGCAGGCGAGGCCCTCCCTCCGCCCTACCCTATGCGGTGATCTCGTATCCCGCCGCTTCGAAGGCGGAGGTCAGGTGGCGCCGGCCCATCAGCGCATACTCGTAGGCCGGAGCCTTGGCCGGGTCCTGCTCGGCCTCGACCACCACCCAGCCCTCGTAGCCGATGTCGAACAGCGTTCGGGCGAAGGCGTGGAAGTCGATGAAGCCGTCGCCGGGCACGGTGAAGACCCCGTCGAGCACGCCCCGGAGGAAGCTCATGTCCTTCTGGCGCACCTGCTTGAGCAGATCCCACCGGAGGTCCTTGCAGTGGACGTGGTTGATGCGACGACCGTGCTTGCGCGTCACCTCGGCGATATCGCCGCCGGCGAAGGTCAGGTGGCCGGTGTCGAGGAGGAGGCCCACCGCCTTGCCGGTGTGGCGCATCAGGAGGTCGATCTCGCGCTGGGTCTCGACGATCGTCCCCATGTGGTGGTGGTAGGTCATCGGCACGCCGTAGTCCGCCATCCACTCGGCGAGCTCGGTGAGCTTGCGTCCATAGGCGGGGAAATCGGCCTCGGACAGCTTCGGGCGCGAGGAGAGCGGCGCGTCCATCTTGTTCTGCACGGTGCCGGTCGTCTCGGCATAGACGTAGCACGGCGCGCCGAGCGCCTTGTAGGTGTCGATCTGCGCCATCATGCGCTTCTGCTCGGCCTTGACGGTCGAGTTGAGCAGCTCGCCGGAGAACCACCCCGAGATCAGCGCCAGCTTGTGCTTCTTGAGGATCGGCCCGAGGACGGCGGGATCCATCGGAAACTTGACCCCGGTCTCGGTGCCGGTGAACCCGGCCTTCCGCTCTTCCCTGAGGCAGGTCTCGAGCGAGGTCTCCCCGCCGAGCTCGAGCATGTCGTTGTTAGACCACGCGATCGGCGCGACGCCGAGTTTGATAGGTCCGGCCACTGTGGTGGTCCCCCTGTTGGTGAAGACTGAGACGAGGCAGCGCCAAGCGGACGGTCGGCAGTGGTTGCGCCGTTGTTTCCGACGACCGACTGCCGATCCGGCGGCTGCCCTGATACCTAGACGCCGATGCGCTGCTTGGCCTTGCCCTTCTCGAAGTCGGCACGGGCAGCACGGACTTCCTTGCGGCCGGAGACCTCGGGCACGCCGACCTCCCACCAGGCGTCGCCCGGCGTCCACTGGTGCGACTGGACCTTGATGACGATCACCGCGGTGCGGTCCGCCTTCTTGGCGCGGGCGAACGCCTGCTCGAAATCGCCGATCGAGTGGACGGTCTCGGCATGCGCCCCCATCGATTCCGCATGCTTGGCGAAGTCGACACCGACCAGGTGCTCGACCTTACTGTCGGCGATAAGGTTGTTGAAAGACTTCGACCCCTTGGCGTTCTGCAGCCGGTTGATCACCGCGAAGCCGCCATTGTCCATCACCACAACGATCAGCTTGTGGCCGGTGAGCACGGTCGAATAAATGTCCGAGTTCATCATCAGGTACGAGCCGTCGCCGACGAGGGCGAGCACGTCGCGGTCCGGGTTGGCCATTTTCTGGCCCCACGCACCGGCGATCTCGTAGCCCATGCAGGAATAGCCGAACTCGCAGTCGAAGGTGCCGACGGTCTTGGCCCGCCAGTTCTGGCAGAGCTCGCCCGGCAGGCCGCCCGCGGCGGTGAGCGCGAGGTCGGTGGGGTCGCAGATCCGGTTGATCGCGCCGATCACCTGCGCGTAGCTCGGCACCTCAGCGTTGGTCGGCCCCGACACCTTGTCGATGAGCGCATTCCACGCCGCATATTCCTTGGCACCGCGCCTCGCCCAGCTTTCCGGCGCACGCCAGTCGGTGAGCTCCTCGGAGATCTCCTCGAGGCCGACCAGCGCATCGCCGACCACGGCGAGCGAGCGATGCTTGACCGCGTCGAAGCGCGCAGCGTTGAGGCCGATGATCCGGGTATCGTCGCCGAACACCGTCCACGACGCGGTGACGAAGTCCTGGAGCCGGGTGCCGACCGCCAGCACCACGTCGGCGTCCTTGGCGAGGTTGTTGGCCGAGGTCGAGCCGTTGATGCCGATCGGGCCGACATTCATCGGGTGGTCGTGGACGATCGCCGTGCGGCCGTTGATGGTCTCGGCGACGGGCACGTTGTGCTTCTCGGCAAAGGCGGCGAGCGCATCATTGGCGAGCGACCAGTGGACGCCGCCACCGGCGACGATCAGCGGCTTCTTGGCCTTGCGCAGGAGCTTCACCGCCTCGCGGAGCGAATCCGCGTCGGGCCGCGCCCTCGGGATACGGTGGACGGTCTTCTCGAAGAACGCCTCCGGATAGTCGTAGGCTTCGGCCTGGGCGTCCTGGGCGAGGCCGATGAAGGCCGGTCCGCAGGTCGCCGGGTCGAGCATGGTCGCCACCGCCTGGGGAAGCGAGGAGATGATCTGCTCCGGCCGGGTGATGCGATCCCAGTAGCGGACAACCGGCTTGAAGCAGTCATTGACCGTGATGGTCGGGTCGCCGAACTGCTCGACCTGCTGCAGCACCGGATCGGGGGCACGGCCGGCGAAGGTGTCGCCGCCGAGCAAGAGGACCGGCAGCCGGTTGGCCATGGCCACGCCCGCGGCGGTCACCATGTTGGTCGAACCGGGGCCGATGGAGGCCAGCGCCACCATGATCTGGCGACGCTTCATCGCCTTGTTGAAGCCGATTGCGGCCAGCGCCATCGACTGCTCGTTCTGGCCGCGCCAGGTTGGCATCACGTCCTTGACCGGCTCCAGCGCCTCGCCGAGGCAGGTGACGTTGCCGTGGCCGAAGATCGCGAACACGCCCGGAAACAGCGGGACTTCCTTGCGGTCGACGATGGTTCTCTGGGCGGTCAGGTAGCGCACCAGGGCTTGCGCCATGGTCAGGCGAACGGTCTTCATGCGTGGCTCCTCCCTCGCGACTTTTCGCCAACTCTAGCATCACCGAGGCGCACGGTCGCGTTGTGCCGGGCACTATAGTCGATGGCCCGGCACCACGGAATCGAAATCGCAACAAACATTCCGAAACCTGATCTCTTGCCATCAAACGTTCCCGAATGGCAAAGGCGTCGCACAATCGGTCGCTCGATCAGGCATCGTCAGGCGCGCTCACTCCCGGCGTCCGGGCAGCATGTCCTTCAGCCGCTCGCGGGCGCCGCGCATCCGCGTCCCGTCCCAGGGGTGGTCAGCCTCGCCCTCCCCCGGCCGCAGCACCGCGACGTCATGGGCCTCGGCGGTCACCGGTGCCGAAAGAGCGCAGCAGGGGGAAATCAGGACGAGCGAGGCGACCAGCGCGACGCGAGCGCCAGGAATCATGTGCAATCTCCGGAGCGGGGCGTTGCCGCAGGAGGCCGGCCCCACGCTCCGGTCACTCCTGGTCCACGGCCTCCTCGCCCGCTTTCGGGGCTTCAGGCGTGCGGCTGATCCGCGGGGTCGGCATGGGCTTGGCGGCCCGCATCCGATCCTGCGTCCAGGTGCTTCCTACCCGCTCCACGCTGTCCGGGACCTGAACGTCGATGTCAGCTTCGCGCGATGACGATGGTGGGGTGTTGCCGGTGGGCTGGCCGGCACCGGCCGTCCCCGCCGACAGGCCGATGCAGAGGCCGGTCGCGGCGGCCGCGATCGGGGCAAGGGGTTTGCGCATTCCTGGAGTGTCCTCGCTCATGCCCTGCCCTCTTCCACGGGGCGATATCGAGCGCCGATTGCGGCAATTCTAGCGGCGGCGAGGCCGCCATCCGGGTGCCGGAAACGCGAGAGGCGGGGGGGGGGGGGGGGCGCGGCGCGCCGCGGGGAT
>JAEVZM010000306.1 GCA_023392225.1 Pseudomonadota bacterium | reverse complement strand
TCCGTCGCGAGAACGTGCGGATCGCCGCCGAAGTGGCGATGATCGCGCTCGGCAGAACGCTGACCAGAAGCTCCGGCTGCTCGGTGCGCAGCCATGCGCACAGCCGCGGAAAGGCGCTTCTCGTCCTGAGCGCGCCGAGATCGACCACGTCGACGCGCTTGTCGAGATGCTCGAGGACCGGTCCGACGGCGGAGTTGACGACCATGCGGACGCGATGCCGCCCGGTCTCGACCCAGAAATTGGCGAGGCGAACGAGGCTCCGCTCGGCACCGCCTCCCCAGAATGCGGGCATGTGGATGTTGATCACGACATCCCCGAGACTGGGCGCTCCGTGTTCGCTTCCTTGAGACACCAAGAGGCCACTCCGATGGGCGGGAAGACGCGCCGCGCGACGATCCCCGATGCGACGGGGCCGCAGGCGAGCGCATCCCGGTATTTACCAAACGAAGCGGTGCGGCAAGGCCGTGTCCCGATCCTCAGTGTGATCCGGTACATTGCCTTGGCTGATCGCCTGCACTAGAGAGCCCCCGCCGGGCGGGGGTACTCGACAGGGCTTTGCAGGTTACTTCTTTCGCTGGAAGGCGTTTGATCGGAGTCGAGGACTTCTATGTGCGGAATTGCTGGACAGGTCAGTTTCGGCGGGGGTGTCGCTCCGGCGCCGCTTGAGCGCATGGCCGACGACATCTTCCATCGCGGCCCGGACAGTGGCGGCCTTTGGCTTTCGCCGGATGCCGTCTGTGGTTTCTCCTTCCGCCGGCTGAGCATCATCGACCTGCGCGAGGCCGCCAACCAGCCGATGGTCGACCCCGAGACCGGCAACGTCATCGTCTTCAACGGCGAGATCTACAATTTCGAGTCGCTTCGCATGGAGTGCGAGGCGAAGGGCGACGTGGTCAGGACGCGCAGCGATACCGAGGTCATCCTCGCCCTCTACCGGCGGCTGGGGACCGATTGCCTCGCCGAGCTGCGGGGGATGTTCGCCTTCGCCATCTGGGACGCGCGCCGCCGCACCCTGTTCTTCGCGCGGGATCGCGTTGGCAAGAAGCCGTTTCACTACGCCGAGACCCCGGGCGGCATCGTGTTCTGCTCCGAGCTCTACGCGCTTGCGCGCCACCCGGCGATCTCGGCGGAGCAGGACCTCGAGGCGCTCGAGCTCTACCTGCAGCTTCAGTACGTCCCCGAGCCGTGGAGCATCTACAAGCAGATCCGCAAGCTCCCCCCGGCGCATTTCGGCGTCCTCTCCGCCGACGGGCTTCGGATCGAGCGCTACTGGGACGTCGACTATCGCCAGAAGAGCCGGCTCGGCGAGGGCGAGGCGCTGGAGGCATTCCGGGCCGAGCTGCGCGAGGCGGTGCGGCTGCGGATGATCGCGGACGTGCCGCTCGGCGCGCTGCTCAGCGGCGGCGTCGATTCGAGCGTGATCGTGGCGGAGATGGCCAAGCTCACGGATCACCCGGTGAAGACGTTCAGCGTCGGCTTCGCCGAGGAGGCGTTCGACGAGACCAAGTTCGCAGCCGAGGCCGCCCGGATCTGCGGCACCGAGCATCATCCGCTCATGGCCCATGGTGATGTCGCCGAGATGCTCCCGGGCCTTGCGACCGCGTTCGGCGAGCCGTTCGCCGACACGTCCGCCGTGCCGTCCTTCATGGTATGTCAGGCGGCCCGCGAGCACGTGACGGTGGTGCTCAATGGCGACGGCGGCGACGAGCTGCTGGGCGGCTATCGCCGCTTCGCTCTCCCCGCCCTCTCGGTGCTGATGGGCAAGACCGTTGGAACGCTCGTCGACGTCAGGCATTCGACGCCGGCGGCGCTCGCCCTCGGCGCGACCGGCACGTTCTTCGGCAGGGCTTCGGCCCTCGCCATTCGGGCCATGCTCCATCCCGAGATCGGCTCGGTCGCGCAATACAATCCCTACTGGAACGACAAGGCCCGCGCGGCGCTGTTCTCCGGCAAGCCCGGGGTCCTGCAGGACTGGCGACGGCACTGGTACGACGCGGCTGGAGCGCATGCGCGCGGGCCGATCGACAAGATGCTCTATTTCGACAACCACACATACCTGCCGGGCGACCTCCTCGTGAAGATGGACATCGCCTCGATGCACTTCGGCCTCGAGGCGCGTTCGCCGCTCCTCGACCACAAGCTCATCGAGTTTTCGGCGGCGCTGCCGGACAACCTCAAGGTCCGTAACGGGACCGGCAAGTACCTCCTCAAGCGCCTGGCCGAGGAGACCTTCCCGCGCGACTTCGTCCACCGCCGCAAGATGGGCTTCGGCATCCCGCTGCCGGCGTGGCTGCGGGGTCCGCTCCGCCCGCTCCTCGAGCACACGCTCAACGACCGGAGCCTGATGGAGCTGTTCGACCCCACGGTCATCCGCGACACGCTCAAGCAGTTCTTCGAGCAGCCGGCCGATCGTGAGTTCCACGCCTGGCGGCTGTGGGCGCTGCTGATGTACGGGCTCTGGCGCGACGGCGCGCAGCGGGCCAAGGCGGCCGTCGGGGCGCCGGTCGCAATCGCGCCGCACTAGCGTCGTAGCGCGATGACCGTGGCCTCCGAGGACATTCCCATCACCATCCACATGCCTTCCTTCGCGGGCGGCGGCGCCGAGAATGCGCTCGCGCGGCTCGCGAATTTCTGGGTGGCGGAAGGACGGTCGGTGCGGTTCGTCGTCAATGCCGCGACCGGGCCGGTGGCCTCTCGGCTCCGGCCGGAAGTCGAAGTCGTCGATCTCGGCGTCGACAATCCGGCCCGCGCCCTGCCGGGACTCCTGTCGTGGATGGCGAAGGCCCGGCCCCCGCTGCTCGCGACGGCCCTGATGTCGGCCAATGTCACCGGCGCGATCGCCACGCGGCTCCGGTCCCGGGAAACCGCGACCGTCGCGCTCGTCCGCAACCACATCTCGGCCGAGATCCTCGGCAAGCCCGCGCCCAAGCGGATGCTCGGCTCCGGCGTCCTCAGGTGGGCCTATCGGAGCGCGGACATCGTCGCCTGCGTCTCGACTTCCGTCGCCGACGACGTCATCGCCTATGCCGGGGTTGCGCCGAGCAAGGTCGTCGTCACCTACAACCCACTCCCCGAGCGGGTGGTCGAGCTCGTGCCGCAGGCCTGGCCGGGTCTGGCGCGGCCGGTCCTCGTCGCCATCGGGCGCATGGTGCCGCAGAAGGACCACGCGACCCTGCTCAGCGCGTTCGCGCGCCTCCGCGCCGGTCGTGATGCAACCCTCGTCATCATCGGTAGCGGCCCGCTCCGTCCGGAGATCGACGCCGCGATCGCCGCGCTCGGCATCGCCGACAGCGTCGTCGTCCACGACTACCGGTCCGACATCGCCGAGTGCATTGCCGGCTCCGACGTGCTGGTTCTCGCGTCCCGCTACGAGGGCCTGCCGAACGTGGTCCTAGAGGCGCTCGGCGCCGGCGTCACCGTCGCTGCCACCGATGCACCGGGCGGTTCGGCGGAGCTTCTTGAGGACGGCCGGCTGGGATATCTTTGTGCCGTCGGGGATGTCGAAGGACTGGCGACGGCCATGGCGATGGCGCTGGACAAGCCCGTTTCACCTCAGCTCCTGCGAGCCAAGGCGGCGGAGTTCGAGATCGCCAACGTGGCCCGGCGGTACGAGCAGGCCTTCGCGGCCGCGCTGGAGCGCCATGGCTAGCCGGACCACGCCGCAGCATCTCGAGATCCCGACGGGGCGCCTCCTGTTCGTCCTCGTTGCGCTCACCTTCCTCAGTGGCGCGCTGGTCCACCCGCTCAGCGGCGAGGTGCTCAGCATCGCCGGCAATACCGAGGGCGGCGAGTCGCGCTCGATCCAGATGCTCGGCGCGGCAGTCTACCTCGCCACCTTCGGGATGCTGATCCTCTTCCGGATCAGGGTGCCCCCGCTTGCGGCGATCGCCTTTCCCGCGGCGATCTGCGCCTTCGCGCTGCTGACGAGCGTGTGGAGCGCCGATCCCGGCCTGTCGCTCCGCCGTGCCGTGGCCCTCGCCGGCAGCACCCTGTTCGCCGTCGTCTTCGCCGGCATGTTCGACGAGCGTCGGGTCCTCACGATTCTGGTCCGGTTCGTGGCGCTGTTCGTGCTCGCCAACGTGCTGATCGCCGTCGCCATGCCCAACATGGCCTTCCATCAGGCGTCGGACCTGGTGTTCGGCGAGCATGCCGGCAAGCTCCGCGGCACCTATGCCCACAAGAACGACCTCGGCCACTATCTCGGGCTGATGGTCTGCATTCTGGTGGTGGTCGGTCGCGACTATCTCGGAAAGTGGGTCGGGCTGCTCACCACCGCGGCCGCCGTCGTGCTGCTGCTGATGGCCGGCTCGGTGAGCTCGCTCATGTCGACGATGGGCGCAATCGGCGTCCTGGTGCTGGTCTCGCTCTACAGCCGGGAGAGCAATCCGCTGGTCCGCGGCCTGCTCCTCGCCATCGCCTTCATCATCGTGCCGATCGGCCTGTTCGTGTTCTTCTGGACGCCGGCGATACCCCTCATTCTCGAATCCTTCGGCAGGGATCCGACCCTCACCGCCCGCACCGAGATCTGGCAGTACGTCATCCTCGCCGGTCAGTCCTCCTGGTTGCTCGGCGCCGGTTACGGTGCCGGCTGGGCAAAGGCGGCCCCGATCCTCGCCGCGAGCCCGTTCATGGATCCCGGCAACGCCCACAACGGCTACCTTCAGAGCTGGATCGACATGGGTGTCGTCGGGGTCGGGATGGCGATCGCCTATGTCGCGGTGGCGGGAAGCTCGGCGTTCCGTTTCCTCGACCGCGACGGGAACCGGTCGATCGCGCCTCTCACCCTGACGGTGGTCGCCTATTTCGCCATCATCAACATTGCCGGGCCCTACATCGCCAACCACAACGACCTGCTGTGGGTCACGCTCATCGTGGTGACGATCCTCAACATGCGCCGCGCGCGCGCCGTGGCCGGAGAGTCCCTTCCGCTCGCCGCGCCCACCGGCCGGCTCAGCCCGGCGAACGGGTAGGCAACCGCATCGATGTCATCCGTCGGCGAACGCCTCCGCGCTCAGCTCTCCGCCCGGCTTTCGTCCCTCGTAGGCCGGACGATCGTCCTGTCGATGGGCCGGGGATCGTCCCAGTTCCTGGCCCTCGTCGCGGTTGTCATCACGGCGCGGTTCTATTCCCCGGCCGACTTCGGCGAGGTCGGCGTGATCATGTCGATCGCGCAGTTTCTGGCGATGCTCTCGAGCCTCCGTTTCGAGAACATGGCGCTGGTCTCGCACGCCGGCGAAGTCCGCGACGCCTATTTCCGCCTCGCCTATCTCTCCGTGGCCGCATCGACGAGCCTGGTGATCGTCGGCACGGCGATCGCCGCCATCTTCTCGGTTGGCTACGGCGATGGTCTGATCTGGTGGATCATCCCTGCCGTCCCGCTCATCTCGCTCGGGACGGTGGTCATGCCCGCGCAGCTGATCGCCATGGGCGCCTCGGCCCGCGCGAGCCTCGCTCTCGCGGTGATGGGCATCGTTTCGGCGGCCCTCCAGGTCGCGACCCTCATCAAGCCGAGTGTCGGCCTGCTGCTCGGGGCCCGTATCCTCGGCTACGGCTTCGCCGTGCTCGTCTGCGTCGGCCCGCTGCTTTCGTTTCTCCGCCGCGCGCGCTGGCGCGAGAAGCCCGACGCGAACGTCCTCAGGCCCGCCTACCGCGAGATCGTGTTCGGCTCGCAGACCCAGATCGTCAATACGCTGCTCTTCCAGCTGCCGATCTATGCCGCTGCCGCCATGGGCTACGCCGCCGACGCCGGCGCCTACTGGCTGGCCTTCAACCTCTTCATCGCCCCCTACATCGTGATCAGCGGCGCCTTCCGCGCCCTTTTCCAGAATGTCCTCCTGACGCAGGCCGCCAACAAGGCGGACATGCACGCGTTCTTTCTCCGCGCCACGCTGATCGCCATTCCGATCGCGGTCGTTGCCTGCGTGCTCAATGCCACGCTCATCCCGCTGTTCATCGAGGTCGCCCTCGGCAGCGAGTGGAACACGGCGATCGTCCTCGGCGTGATGATGTCGGTGCTGCTCTTCGCCCTGATCGTCCAGACCCCGGTGGTGGCGGCGAGCACGGCGCTCCGGATCCAGAAGAGCGAGTTCTGGCACAATGTCGGGCAGCTTGCGGCGGGTGCGCTCGGCTTCCTCGTCGTGCTGGCGATGTACGGCGACTTCATCTGGGCGATGGCGGGCTACATCGCCGGCCGCTTCGTCGTGTGTCTGCTGTTCGTCGTCTACATTCTCTTCGGGCTGCGGCGCGGCCATACGCGGCTGGCCGTGGCCGACTGAGGCCCGTCCCTACCGGACCGGGTCCGCTCCGGTGCCGCCGATGAGCTGCACCAGCAGCTCAGGCGGAAGCACCTCGTCGCTGCAATAGTACGCCGTCTGGCGCTGGCAGAAGCCGGCGACGACATCCGGATTGGCTGCGTTCGGCCCGCCCAGCGGCACGGTGCCGAAGCCGCGGTCGACGAGCAGGTCCCGCACGACGGACAGCAGCACCGGCTGGGGCAGCAGCGCCATCCGCACCACGGCTGCATCGATTCCGTCCAGGGTCGCAGCGGCGATGAAATGGTCGATCATCGCCCGCCGCGCCATCGGATCCTGGTAGTGTTCGCTGTCCATCTCGGCGAGGGCGAGATGGGCGTCACCGATGCCCCCCGCGGCGGCGATCTCATAGTAGGACCTCGCCTTCACCAGGTCGGCATAGCTGCCGCCCTCGGCGTAGAGCTTGGCGAGCTCGTAGGCGGGACCGGCGGGATCGTCGCCGGCCACCAGGCCGCGATAGAGCGCCACGGCGCGGGGACGATCTGCCGGAAGGCCGTCGCCGGTGGCAAGCAGCCGGGCGAGCTTCAGGGTGATGCCGGCGTCTCCGGCGGCTGCGGCGGCCTCGTAGGTGGCCAGCGCCTTTGCCGGATCCCGGAGCCGCGGATCGGTGCGATACGCGTCGCCGAGCGCTTCGCTCCCGGCGGCGTTGCCCGCCGCGATCGCCTCGCGGAACAGGGCTTCGGCCTCGGTCGGTGCCTCGGGATCGGGTCCGGCGAGCAATAGCCTGCCGAGCTTGATCATCGCCCAGGTGTTGCCCTCCGCGATGGCTTTCCGATAGGCGTCGGTGGCCTTGACGCGGTCGTAGGAGGACGAGTCGGCGGCAAAGAAGTCGCCCAGCGTCTCGTAGGCACGTCCGGCGCGGGATCCCTCGATGCCCGTCGCGGTAGCGTGCTGGGCGAGCACCGGGCAGGCCATTCCGAGCCAGAGACCCGCAGCGGCGGCCACCAGCAGCCGCCGGCTCCGCGCACCCTTCATTCGCGGCCCGCCGCGTGTACGAAGCCGAGGAAGACCTCCTGGTCCGCCGCGGGCAGCCGCTCGATCACCGGCAGGGCCTGCTCGCGGAAGACGGTGTTCGCCACGAACTCGGCGACGAACGGGTCCGCCAGGGACTTGTGGCTGAGGAGGAGCTGCAGGTCGCCCTCGACGAGCGTCTGGAGATCAGGTGGCAGCGAATCGAAGGCAGGGATTGCCGCCACGGCGCGGCGCACCGCAATCCATCCCTCCCGCGGCGCCGTCCGGTAGGACGACCGGAGCGAATCCGTGAAGCCCGCAAGGTCGCCGAGCTGGAGCTGCAGCGCTGCCCTTTGCAGCCACAGCTCCCCGGACAGCGGCGCATCCACGAGCGCCTGGTCGATCACTGCGACGCAGTCCGCGGTGGCGATCTGGAGGGCGACGAGGTCTGCCGAGGCGACCGCGGCCGCGCGGGCGTCGGTACAGGGGCCGAGAAGCGCCGTCGTCAGATGCGGGTCGGAAACGTAGTCCGACGCCCAGACGGCTCGCTCGTGCGTGGTCTCGCTCACCGACCCCGGCTGAGGCACCAGGGAAGGGTACTCGACGAACCACAGGCCCGGAGGCGTTCCCGCGACGACCAGCGCCACCCGCAGCGACCCCGCGAGCAGCACGACGGCACACAGGAGCAGGAGCGTGAGGCTCAGCGCGCGGGCGAAGCCGTGCGGGCGGTCCCGCCCGAGCCCGGCGTCAGCGGTAGTAGGCGTCATACCGCTTGCCCCCTCCCGAGACGTTCCGGTCCTGGTTGAGCACGGCACAGATCGGGATATCGGACGCCATCTTCAGCTCGCGGATGGAGTCGCGGACCGTGGCCTGTGCGGTCGACTCGAACCGGACCACGAACAGGCCGATATCGGCCTGCCGGGCAACGAGCATGGGATCCACCACCAGACCCACCGGCGAGGTATCGATCACGACGATATCGTAGGCCTCGCGCAGCCCCTGCAGCAATGCGGTGAACTTTGCCGACTGGATGAGGCTGTCGGTCGGCTGGTCCGTACCCTGGCCGCCGACGATGAGGTGGAGGCCGGTCTCGTCCTCCCGGATGACCTGGGGTGGCCGTGCGGTCCCGCTCGGGTCGCGCAGGTAGTCCGCCAATCCCGAGTCGGTCGCGTCGCTGATATGGGAGCCCACCGCCGGCCGCCGGAAGTCCGCATCGACCAGGATCGTGCTCGATCCGTTCAGCGCGAACGATCGGGCCAGGGCAAGCGCGAGCGTGGTCTTGCCTTCGCCGGGCAGCACCGACGTCACGAAGACGCAGTATCGCTCCTCGCGAACATGCGCCTCGATGCCGAGCCGCACGCGCCTGATCGATTCCGAAAAGGCAGAGAGCGGCTCCGCCACGATGGCGAGGTCGGGGTCGATGCTGCTTCCGCCGCGTGGCCGGAATACCGGCACGGCCGCGATGACCGGCACGCCGCCAGCCGCCTCGAGCTGTTCGACGCTGGTCACGCCACCGAGGTAGTACTCGCGCAGCAGCGCCATTCCGAAGCCGGCGGAGAGCGCGACGAACAGGCCGCCGGCGGCGATCATGCCAAAGGGCGGAAAGCTCGCCGAGCGCGGCGGGGTTGCGGTCGCCGCCACCCGGCTGTCTGGCAGGTCGAAGACGGACTGCTGCTCCACCTGGCGCAGCTTGGTGAGATAGCTGCTGTAGAGGTTGCGGCGGATCTCGGCGTCCCTCTGGAGCCGGAAGAGCTCGGTCCCGACCTCGCGCGGCCCGTCCTGCTGGCTGAGCTCGGTCTCGAGCCGGGGGCGCCCGTGGGCGCCGGGGCCCGCGGGGGCGGGGCGGGGGGGGG
>JAEVZM010000260.1 GCA_023392225.1 Pseudomonadota bacterium | reverse complement strand
ATACCCGGGAGCGTCTGATCGAGGCGGCACTCGACATCTTCGGCCGCTTCGGCTTCGAGGGCGCGAGCACGCGCCAGATCGCCAGGGAGGCCGAGGCGAACCTTGCCGCCATCGTCTACCACTTCGGCAGCAAGGAAGGCCTGCAGATCGCCGTCGCCGAGCACATCGTCGGCCGGCTTGGCGGCCTGCTCGGGGCGACGCTCGCCGACGTGGCGCGGCCGGAGGCCACGGCCTCGCCCGAGGCTGCTCGTGCCGCCATCGTCCGGCTCCTTGAAGCCTATGCCGACATCCTTCTCGGCCAGGAGGAGGCGGAGCGCTGGGCGCGCTTCATCGTGCGCGAACAGATGCAGCCGAGCGCGGCCTTCGAGGTCGTCTATGCGATGATGGGCGGCGCGATGGCGACCGGCATCCGCCTCGTCGCGACCGCCCTCGGCCGGGACCCCGAGGACGAGACGGTCCGCCTCCAGACGATCACGCTGATGGGACAGGTGCTGGTGTTCCGCGTCGCGCATACCCTGGTGCTGCGGCGCATGGGCTGGAGCGCGATCGGCGATGCCGAGCGTGCGGCGATCAAGCGGGTGGTGGCGGCCGACGTCCGCGCCATCCTCGACAACGTGGTGCTGCCATGAACCGGTTGCCCGTGTTCCTCGTCGCCGCCATGGCTGCCGCGCTCTCCGCCTGTTCCGGTGGTGGCGACGCCTTGCTGCAGGGCTACGTCGAAGGCACCTATGTCTACGTCGCGCCGGATGCGGCGGGCCGGATCACCGAGCGTCCGGCGAGCGCCGGGACGACGGTCGCGGCAGGCGAGGTTCTCGCCCGCCTCGACGATTCCGACGAGCGGCAGGCGGTGGCCGGCGCCGAGGCGCGTCTCGCCCAGGCCGAGGCCGAGCTCGCCAATCTCCGCTCCGGCAAGCGCCCGGTCGAGATCAGCGTCATCGAGGCCCAGCTCAGCGAGGCGCAGGCCAACTTCGCCCTGGCGGAGGAGGAGTATCGCCGGCAGCTGGTGCTGCTCGAGCGCGGCGTCGTCGCCCAGGCCGCCGTCGACAATGCCAAGGCCGTCCGCGACGCCGCCGAGGCGAGCGTGCAGGCGATCCAGCACGAGCTCGAAGTGGCCGAGCTCCCGGCCCGGCCGGAGGAGATCACGGCCGCGGAGAAGCATGTCGCTGCCGAGCAGGCATCGCTGGCCCAGGCACAGACCGCGCTCGCGCGCCGGACCCTGACCGCCCCCGCCGCCGCGCTGGTCGAGGAGACCTTCTTCGAGCCGGGCGAGTATGCCCAGACCGGCGCCGCGATCGTCTCGCTGCTGCCCGATGCCGACCGCAAGATCCGCTTCTTCGTGCCGGAGCGCGAGCTCGCGACCGTCTCCATCGGCAGTCGGATTGCGGTGTCCTGCGACAACTGTCCACCGGGCCTCGAGGGGGAGGTGACGTTCGTCTCGAGCGCGGCCGAGTTCACCCCGCCGGTGATCTACTCGCAGGAGGCGCGGGACAAGCTGGTCTTCCGGGTCGACGCAAGGCCGCTCGGGGATGCGCAGGCCCTGAAGGTCGGCCAGCCCGTCGACGTGGCGCTGCCGGCGGGACCGCGGTCATGACTGCGGCGCCCGAGGGCGTCGCCGTCGAGGGCCTGACCAAGAGCTTCAACGGCCGGGTGGTGGTCGACCATGTCGATCTCAATGTGAAGCGGGGCGAGATCGTCGGCTTCCTCGGACCGAACGGATCGGGCAAGACGACGACGATCCGCATGATCTGCGGGCTGCTCCGGCCCGACTCCGGCAGCGGCGAGGTGCTCGGCTACGACATCCTCACCGAGACCGACCGCATCAAGCGCGAGGTCGGCTACATGACGCAGCGCTTCTCGTTCTACGAGGATCTCACCATCCGCGAGAACCTCGACTTCGTGGCGCGGCTCTACCAGCTCGTGCCGCGCCGTGCCTTCGTCGAGCGCACGCTGGAGCGTCTCGGCCTTGCGGACCGGCAGAACCAGCTCGCCGGATCGCTGTCGGGCGGCTGGAAGCAGCGCCTGGCGCTCGCCGCCTGCATCATGCACGCGCCCCAACACCTCCTCCTCGACCAGCCGACGGCCGGGGTCGACCCCAAGGCGCGGCGCGAGTTCTGGGACGAGATCCACGAGCTTGCCGCCGACGGACTGACGGTCCTGGTCTCGACCCACTACATGGACGAGGCCGAGCGCTGCCACCGCATCGTCTACATCGCCTATGGCAAGGTGATCGCCCGCGGCACGGTCGAGGAGGTGATCGCCGGCTCCGGTCTCCACACCATCATCGTGCGCGGCGGCGACGCGGCGGCGATCGCCCGGCGTCTGCGGGAGATGGACGGCGTCGACCAGGTGGCGCCGTTCGGCAACGACCTGCACGTGGTCGGCCTCGATCCCGCGCGGCTGGAGCGGAGCGTGCGGACCGCAATCGAGAGTACCGGCGCCACGGCCGCGCCCGATGCCACCAGCCTCGAGGACGTCTTCATCCGGCTGATGGCGCAGTCGACCGACAACTTCGCCGGTGGGGCGAGGCCGTGAGCGCGCTCTCCCGGCCAGAACCGGGCGATCGAAGCGGAAACGGTGCGCTGTCGACGTCTGCCCGCCGCGGGTCCCGGGCTCTCTCGCTTGGCCGGATCGCGGCGATCATGGCCAAGGAGTTCATCCAGATGCGCCGCGATCGGCTGACCTTCGCCATGATCATTGGCGTGCCGATCATCCAGCTCATCCTTTTCGGCTACGCCATCAACACCGATCCGAAGGAGCTGCCCACGGCCGTGATCGTCGCCGACTACGGCCCGATCGAACGCGCGATCCTGGTCGGGCTGGAGACCTCCGGTTACTTCGCCATCGAGCGGGACGTGGTCACCGAGGCGGCGGCGCGGCGCGCGCTCACCCGCGGCGACCTCTCGTACATCGTCACCATTCCGGTCGACTTCGAGCGGGCCCTCGTCCGCGGCGAGCGTCCGCAGATCCTGGTCGAGGCCGACGCGACGGACCCGACGGCGACCGCCAATGCGCTGGGCGCCCTCAACGAGATCGTCCGCACCGCGCTCGCCCGCGAGACCACCGGTGCCCTCGCCGGACTGGCGCCTGGCACGCTGCCGGTCGATGTCGTGATCCACCGCCGCTACAATCCGGAAGGGATCAGCTCCTACAACATCGTGCCGGGGCTGCTCGGCGTCATCCTGACGATGACCACGATCCTGATGACCTCGCTGGCGCTCACCCGCGAGGTCGAGCGCGGGACGATCGAGAACCTCCTCGCCATGCCGGTCCGGCCCTACGAGATCATGGCCGGCAAGATCATTCCCTATATCGGCTTCGGCTTCGTCCAGGTGGCGGTGATCCTGGTCGCCGGGCAGATCCTGTTCAACGTGCCGATGATGGGCTCGCTGCCGCTGCTGCTCACGGTGACGCTCCTGTTCATCGCCAGCAACGTCACGCTCGGCTACACGATCTCGACCGTGACGCGCAGCCAGATGCAGGCGATGCAGATGACGTTCTTCATCTTCCTGCCGTCGATGCTGCTCTCGGGATTCATGTTCCCCTTCCGCGGCATGCCCGACTGGGCCCAGGCGCTCGGCGAGGCGATCCCGCTCACCCACTTCCTCCGGGTGGTGCGCGGCATCATGCTGAAGGGCGCGTCTTTCGGCGAGGTCTGGCCGAACGTCTGGCCGATTGCGGCAATCTGGGCGGCTCTCGCGGCACTGGCGCTGCTGCGCTACCGCCGGACCCTCGACTGAGCGGAGCTGCTGCCGCAGGCAAGAACGCCTCCGCTGCCATGCGGCAGGGGAGGCGCCTCGGTCGGATCGTCGTCGCGGGCGCCGCTACGGCTTCGGCATCACCGGCATCATCACCAGATAGGGAGTCTTCGGCTCCTGCCCGGGGGGCACCGTCTCGGGCATGGCATCGCCGGGCTCACCGAGCGAGACGATGTACTGGTAGAGCGAGCGGATGTCGCTCTCATCCAGCGCGTGGACGTTGTAGTAGGGCATCGGCGGGAGCGCCTTGAACGACTTCGCATAGGCGACGAAGGCGTCCTCGGGCGAGTGCTCGGCGGCGATGATCCTGAGGTTCTTGGCGTAGGTGGTCCCCCACGGGCCCTGCCAGCCGACGGGCACCCCCTTGAGGGCCGCGGCAGGATCGACCTTGCCGCCGGACTCGTTGTAGCCGGCCGTATGGCAGTCATGGCAGCCGCTGGTGACCGCGACCTGGGCGCCGCGCTCGATCGAGACGGTCCCCGCGGCCATCGCCGCAAGGGGCGTCAGCCCAAGGCCAGCGCCGAGCAAGAGTGCCATTCCCCGCATGGTGTGCCTCCGAAATGCATGCGACTCCCTGTCGCGCGCGAGTGATAGCACGTGCATGCAACACATTGGAGTCTGTCTAGACATTGGGCGCTTCGCGCAGTCGATCACGTAGCCGTGATCCAAGGGAAACGTTTCAACCGAACCGCAGCAGCAGAAGCCTTGGAACACGTGCCGGTGCCGGGGATTGGTCCACCATGGGCGGCCTGCGGCAATTCGGCGCAGACCGTCTTCGACAACCAACGAGGACGCCATGACCAAGCATCGATGGACGATCGCGGCGGCATCGGCCGCCATTCTTCTCGCCACGTCCGCCATCCCGGCTTCAGCGCTCGACGTGAAGGCCGGCGTGGGCGGCATCAACGCCAACGTCTCCGTGGGCGGTGGTGGCGCCAAGGCGAAGGCCAGCGTCGGCAATGCCGCCAATGCCACGGCTACGGTGGGCGGCGGCGGTGGTGGTGGTGGCAGTGGCGGCGGCGGTGGCGGCAACGTCGCCTCGACCACGGCCACGGTGGGCAACAACTCCGTCAACGCCAATGTCGGCACTGGCGGCGGCCCCCTGGTCGACAGCGACACGAGCGGCAACCCGCTCGGCAATGGCCTCGACTCCGGCACCAGCATCAACCTCGGCAACCTGTTCGGAGGCGGCAACGGCGGCGGTAGCGGCGGGGGCAATGGTGGCGGCAATGGT
>JAEVZM010000208.1 GCA_023392225.1 Pseudomonadota bacterium | reverse complement strand
CCTCGATGCCGGGATGCGCGGCGGCGAAGCGGGCCATGGCGCGTCCCGCCCGGTCGGCCACCACGTCGGTCACCGCCGCCTGGAAGCCGGCCGCGAGGTCGTCGACGTCCCCGGCCGACAGCGGCGCCACCTTCTCCGCCGCGAGGCGAAGCGCGGTCTTGAGGCCGGACAGCGAGAAGTCCGGCTCGGGCCGGTCGATCAGCCGCCGCGGCAGCGAAAAGCGGCCCGGATCGCCGCGGCTCGCCGCCACCTCCACCGCCGGGCCGCCGGGATAGCCGAGGCCGAGGAGCTTGGCCGCCTTGTCGAAGGCCTCGCCGAGCGCGTCGTCGATGGTGGTGCCGAGGCGGCGATAGGCCCCCACCCCCTCGACCGCGACGAACTGGGTGTGGCCGCCCGAGACGAGCAGGAGGAGATAGGGGAAGGCGAGGCCGTCGGTGAGGCGGGCGGTCAGCGCATGCCCCTCGAGATGGTTGACCGCGACCAGCGGCTTGCCGGCGACGAGCGCGATCGCCTTCGCCGTGGTCAGCCCGACGATCACCCCCCCGATCAGCCCCGGCCCGGCGGTCGCGGCCACCGCGTCGATGTCGCCGAAGCCCATCCCCGCCTCGCGGAGCGCCGCCGCGATCACCTTGTCGAGCGCCTCGACATGGGCACGGGCCGCGATCTCCGGCACGACGCCGCCGAACACGGCATGGGCATCGACCTGCGACAGGACGATGTCGGAGACGATGCGGCCGCCGCCGTCATCGCCGCGCTCGACCACCGCCGCGGCGGTCTCGTCGCAGCTGGTCTCGATGCCGAGCACCTTCATCGCGGCGTGTCTCCCCGGAACAGTCGAAGCGTCGCGGTCTCGAGCGCGGCGACACCGATCAGCACCACCATCACCCGCACCGCGAGGTCGAGCGGCGCATGGCCGGGCAGGACGAGCACCACCAGCGCGAGGGCGACGAGGCCGGCGATGTGGGTCCACGGCCAGCGGCCGGTCACCGAGCGCTTGAACAGCGTGGTGCCGACCAGGTAGAGCGCCGGACCCGCAGCGATCCCGAACAGCGCCCGGCCATCGACGTGGCCTTCGGGATGGGCGAGCAGGATCTCGTCGCCGACGGCGGTGACGATGATGCCGGCGACGATCGGCAGATGCAGGTAGGTGTAGGACAGCCGGGCAAGGCGCCCGGGATCGGCCGAGTGCGAGATGGTCTCGCTGCCGCGCTCGTGGCCGGTGTCGAAATAGATCCACCACATCGCGACGCTGCCGAGGAACGAGACCACGAAGGCGGCCTTCTCGGTCCACGTCCAGGCGAGCTCGGCAAAGGTCGCGCCGGTGACGAGGATCGATTCGCCGAGGGCGATGATGATGAACAGGCCGCAGCGCTCGGCCATGTGGCTGCCCTCGACGTCCCAGTCCCCCGTCGACGAGCGCCGGAGGCCGGGAACGTAGAAGCCATGGCTGGGCGCGGCGGTCTCGAGGATGACCGCGATCGTCCAGAGCAGGAGGCGCATCTCGCCCTCGAGAAGGCCGCCGGCGATCCACAGGGCGCCGAAGATCGTCAGCCAGATCGTGATCCTCTGGAAGTTCCGGTAGTTGGTCGGGCTGTGGCGGCGCACGGCGAGAAGCGTGAAGAGCGCCCGCCCGACCTGCATGAAGGCATAGGCGACCGCGAAATAGAGGCCGCGCTCGCCGAACGCCTCCGGGATCGACGTCGACAGCACCAGCCCGGCGAGCATCAGGGCGAGCAGCATCAGCCGCACCGGCCATTTCTCGGGATCGAGCCAGTTGGTCACCCAGGCGGTGTCGATCCAGACCCACCACACCGCCATGAACAGGATCAGCGTCTCGAACGCGCCGAGCGGGGTGAGATGGGCGATCAGCGCATGCGACAGCTGGGTGATCGCGAAGACGAAGATGAGGTCGAAGAACAGCTCGATGAAGCCGACCCGGGCATCGCCGTGCGGGGCGACGACGCGCAGCAGCCCGCCCCCGGCTGGCGGCGATGGCGGATGGGAGGGCGTCGGCGTCTCGTTCATCGCTCGTGCCTGCGGCATGGCCGGCTGTTGGCCCGGCCGGAGGGAACCCTTACACTCTCGGTGTCGAGACGCCCTATCACCCGGATCAGAGACCTTTGCAATCCACCGCCATCCGCATCGGCACGCGCGGCAGCCCGCTCGCGCTCGCCCAGGCCCACGAGACACGCCGCCGCCTCGCCGCCGCCCTGGCACTGCCCGAGGCCGCGATCGCCATCGTCACCATCCGCACCAGCGGCGACCGCATCGTCGACCGGCCGCTGTCCGAGGTCGGCGGCAAGGGGCTGTTCACCAAGGAGATCGACGACGCCATGCTCGCCGGCGAGATCGACATCGCCGTCCATTCCGCCAAGGACCTGCCGACCGCCCTGCCGGACGGCATCGCGCTCGCCGCTGCGCTGCCGCGCGAGGACACCCGCGACGCGCTGCTCTCCTCGAAGGCGGCCCGCATCGAGGACCTGCCGGAGGGGGCGGTGCTCGGCACCTCCTCGCTCCGCCGCCGGGCGATGGCGCTCCGCCTCCGGCCCGACCTCCGGGTGGTCGATTTCCGCGGCAATGTCGAGACCCGGATCCGCAAGCTCGAGGACGGCGTCGCCGACGCCACCATCCTCGCCATGGCCGGCCTCAACCGGCTTGGCCTCGCCGGCCGGGCGGCTGGTGCCATCGACGCGCCCGGCTGGCTGCCGGCGGTCGCCCAGGGCACCATCGCCATCACCGCCCGGACCGGCGACGATGCCAGCCGCGAGCGCCTCGCCCGCATTGACGATGCCCCGACCTCGGTCACCCTCGGCGCCGAGCGCGCCTTCCTCGCCGTCCTCGACGGCTCGTGCCGGACGCCGATCGGAGGTCTCGCCACCCTCGGCGCCGACGGCACCCTGACGATCCGTGGCGTGATCGTCCGGCCCGACGGCAGCGAGGCCCACGAGGCGAGCCGGACCGGCCCCGCTGCGGACGCCATCGCGCTTGGCGCTGCCGTCGGCGACGAGCTCCATCGCCGCGGCGGGCCCGGCTTCTTCGCAGGCTGAGCCGGATGCGCCTCCTCGTCACCCGGCCCGAGCCCGATGCCGCGGAGACGGCCGACCGGCTCGCGGCGCTCGGCCACGCGGTGCTCTCTCAGCCGATGCTGCGGATCGTGCTCCTGCCGCCGCCCGAAGCCCTCCCCGACCCGGCGGCGCTGATCGCCACCAGCCGGAATGGCGTCCGCGCCGTCGCCGGCTGGCCCGGCGCGGCGGATTGGCACGCCCGGCCACTGTT
>JAEVZM010000163.1 GCA_023392225.1 Pseudomonadota bacterium | reverse complement strand
CCCCCCGGGCGGGGCGGGGGGGGGGCGAGCGGGTCACGCCGCGACCGGGTCGCCGCAGGCGGCGCGATAGCGGCGGACCGTCTCGGCCATGCCATAGGCAAGGGCGTCGGCGATGAGCGCATGGCCGATCGAGGCCTCGGCGAGGTTGGGCAGCGCGGCGACCAGCGGCGGCAGGTTGTCGAGCGTGAGGTCGTGCCCGGCATTGAGGCCGATGCCGGCAGCCGCAGCCGCCTTGCCGGTGGCGACCACCTTGTCGAACTCGCGAGCCCGGACCGCGGGGTCGAAGGCGCCGCCATAGGGGCCGGTATAGATCTCGATGCGGGCGGCGCCGACCTCGGCGGCGAGGCCCGCGGCCTCGGGATCGGCATCGACGAACACCGAGACGCGCATGCCGCCGGCCTTCAGCCGGGCGATGATGTCGAGGAGGAAGGTGCGGTGCGCGGCGATGGACCAGCCGTGGTCGGAGGTCGACTGGCGGATGTCGTCCGGCACCAGCGTCACCTGGTGCGGGCGGATCGCCTCGACCAGCTCGACGAAGCGGGCATCGGGATTGCCCTCGATGTTGAACTCGCGGCCGGGGAAGCCGGCGACCAGCGCCGACAGCTCCGGGACGTCGGAGCGGCGGATGTGGCGCTCGTCCGGGCGCGGGTGGACGGTGATGCCATGGGCGCCGGCCTCGAGCGCGATCCGGGCGAGGCCGGTGACGCTCGGCCACGGCAGGTCGCGCCGGTTGCGGAGCATGGCGATGGCATTGACGTTGACAGAGAGCTGGCAGGGCATGGTCGATCACGCTGATTGGGCAGGCCCTGCCTACCTACGCCGCCCGGCCGCGCTGTCAATGCGGATATCCCGACAGGCCTCAGAACGCGCCGAGGAGATAGTACCAGGCGGGCAGGGTGAGGAAGCCGAGCGGTATGCCGATGCCGACCATCAGCGTCAGGAGCGGCGGGTCGAGCTCGTGCTCCATGGCGACGATGCTCGCCCCGATCATCGGCGGCATGGCGGCCTCGAAGATGGTGACCTGGAGAGCCGGCCCGTGCTGGCCGAGCAGCCCGGCGTAGAGCAGCAGCATCACCGCCGGGGCGATGGCGAGCTTGAAGACCAGCCCGACGGTGAGCGCCTTCGCCTTGCCGCGGGCCTGGCTGACATGGAGCTGGTAGCCGACCGAGACCAGCGCCAGCGGCACCAGCGTGTTGCCGAGGGTGCGGAGGAGGTCCGCCAGCCAGTCGGGATAGGTGACCGGATTGAGGAGGAGCGCCAGCACGAAGGCCTGGAACGGCGTGAACAGGAGCATCTTGCGCAGCACCAGCCGGAGGCTGATGCGCTCCTCGTCCGCGCCGGTGGCGTAGAGCGAGGCGACGAGGATGCCGAGGGTCGAGAGAACGAAGTAGGAGCCGACCTGGTCGATGACGATGCCGAGGCCGAGCCAGTCGCTGCCGTAGAAGGACTGGATCATCGGCAGGCCGATGAACGAGGTGTTGCCGAGCCCGCCGGTGAGCATCAGGCCGCCGGTGGTGGCGGGGGAGAAATGGAAGAGCCGGCCCGCCACCCAGAAGACGCCGCAGCCGATGCCGAACAGGATCCAGGCCATCAGCACCGGCAGGATCAGCCCGGCATCGAGGTTGAGGCCATGGACGTAGGTGAGGGTGAGCGCGGGCAGCGAGATGTTGACGACGAAGCCGTTGAGCGTCGTCGCGGCGTTGTCCGGCAGGCGGCCCGAGCGGCGGAGCAGGATGCCGAGGAGGAAGCAGACGCCGAGCAGGATGAAGTTGCCCATCGATCGCGCCGCCTCTCCCCCGTCCGCCGCCTGTGCGAGCGACTATAGGGGCTCGCGGCGCTTTGCGGTACGCTTCCGGCGAGGAAGTGGGCTCGGGAGGAGGGTCATGCCAGGTGCCGCGACGGCCGGGATCGACGATGCCCCGGCGGCGCTTCGCGCAGCGTGCAGCGCCGGGGGCCGGGGGCTGTACCTCCCGGACTGGGACGCCGACGACTGGCGCCGGCTGCTCGCCGTCACCGAGCCGCGGCAGATCCCGGCGGGCGAGGTGCTCATCCGGCGCGGGGCGACCGGGCGGGCGCTCTACGTGGTGGTGTCGGGCACGCTCGAGGTGATGGCGCGCGCCGGCGACGGGATGAGCATGGGACGGGTGGTGCGGATCGAGCCGGGTGGCGTGGTCGGCGAGCAGGCGTTCTTCGACGCTGCGCCGCGCACGGCCGGCGCCTGGGCCGTGGAGGATTGCACCGTCGTCGCGCTGACGCCGGAGGCCTTTGCGGCATTCGCCGCGGAAGAGCCGTCCCGCGCCTGCGATCTCCTGTTCGCGCTCGGGCGGGTGCAGGCCCTCCGCCTCCAGCACGCCACGACCTGGGCTGGCTAGTCCCGTTCGTATTGGTACTCGGGAGAGGCGCGGGCGCCGACACGCTCGAGATGATCGATCACCGCCTTGGACGGATCCTCGATGGAGAGCGTCAGCCGCCGCGGGTTCTCCACGACGAGATTGCCCGATTCCGTCACGATCGCGCGTGCCGCGGCGTGAATGTCGGTATCCGGTGACTTAACCTTGAAGCGCATGGTGACCACCTTTGGAGCGGTAACATAGGCTTGCTCATGGCCTGGTTCAACTATGCCACGGCCATCGCAGCAAGCGCCGCGTAGCAGTCGATCAGGCCACGACCTTCGCAGTTGTGTCCATGGCCCATGGCGATGGCCGTGTCGCGAATGAGGTCGAAGACTCCGGCGTGGTCGAGGGCAGGATCGCGGGAGAGGATCAGGGCGGCGAGGCTGGCGACCTGCGGACAAGCGCCGCTCGTCCCCCACCCGTTGGCGAGGACCCGTTCGCTCGGGCCATAGAGAACCTTGCCGTTTCGCGGAGTGGGGGCGGTCACGTCAGGCTTCTGGTTGGTCGCCAATTGTCCGTGATGCTGTCCGGGACCGCGGCTCGAATAGTACCACATGGCCCGGTCGAGGTCGCATGTCGCGACGGCGGCGACGTCCGCGCGGCACTTGTGCAGCCAGATCGAGGTCGGGTTGCAGCCAGCCGGCACGCCGCCGGCGAGGGCATGGTTGTTCCCGGCGCTGAACACCACGACCACACCCGCCGCCACGGCATCGTCCAGGGCCGGCAGGAAATCCGATTCGGTGGGATCCGGCGGCGGTGTCCCGATCTTCCGACCGAAACTGTTGCTCGCCACAATGCGCTCGCCTGCCGCGGCGCGGGCGCTGAGGGCATCGTAGATCAGGCCAAGCTCGGAATCGTAGAAGCGCGTCTTGCACGGCATCAGCTTGGCCTCGGGCGCCACGCCCTGGTAGCGGTTGCCGCCGGCGGCGGCGATGCAGGCGCACATCGTCCCGTGACCCTGGTAGTCGGTCCAGGGATCATCGCCGGGTATCGCCCAGCCGCCGGACCGTCTGGTCGCCGGAAACTCCGGGTGGCTTCCGTCGACGCCGGTGTCGACGATGGCGATGACCACGCCCGCGCCGCGCGAGAGGGCCCACGCCCGGTCGGCGCCGATCATCGCAATGACCTTGCCGAGGGTCCCTTCCTCGGCCGTATCCGGTGCGTCCGAGAGCACGTCGGGCTCGCTGAGGTCGATCTCGTACTGGTAGTCCTCGACCAGCTCCGCGCCGAACTCGTCCGCAAGCTCGGACAGCCCCGCGGCGAGCCGCTCGACCCGTGCTGCCTCGGCCATGGGGGTCACGACGTTCGCGGGGGCGGCGAAGCTCACGTAGCCGCGCTTCTCATTGACGACCACAGGCTCGGCGTTTGGACTCTCGAAAGCCATTGCCGCCTGCAGGCTGGCCGGCGACTTGAACCTGAGCTTGAATCTCCGCTCGCTGTTCGCGCTATCCACCATGATGCCCCCCCATCGTGCCGTGTTGGCAGGGGGGAGATTACAATCATTGGTATATATTCAGTCAAGGGATCAATCATGGGATGGCGCTTGTCGGCAAGCGCCCGCCATCGGCTGCGCGAGGCCATGTCCTGAGGAGACCGGCCGGCGCTCGGCTTCGCGGGCGGGGCCAACCGCCTCGCGCGAGACTACAGCCGTTCCCACGCATGCGCTAAGCTCGCATGCAATTGGCGAGTGCAACCCGGCCGGACCGGCCGCTAGAGGGGACGGGTTCAGATCACGATGCCCAAGTTCGATGCGACGTTCGTCGGCCTCACCATCCTCGACATCGCCGGCCGGCCGGTGGAGGCGATCCCCGAAGGGGGTAACGTCGCGTTCATCGAGGAGATCCGGATGAACCCGGCAGGCACCGCCGCCGGCGCGGTGATGAACGCCGCCAAGCTCGGCATCTCCACGGCCGCCGTCGCCTGCGTCGGCACGGATTCGATGGGTGATCTCATCATCGCCGAATACGGGCGCATGGGCATCGACTGCTCGATGATGCAGCGGAGCGCGGGGAAGCGCACCTCGGCCACCATCCTCACCATCCGGCCGAACGGCGACCGGCCGGCGCTGCACGCCCGGGGCGCGTCGGACGATCTCCTCGTGACGCCGGCCGAGTTCGACGCGGTGTGCGATGCGCGCTTCCTGCACCACGGAGGAACCGGCCTCCTCGCCGCGATGGACGCCGGGCCGAGCGCGGCGCTGCTCGCCCATGCGAAGTCCAAGGGGCTGACGACGTCCTTCGACCTGCTCGCGCCGAACCAGAACACGATGGGCCTGCTGACCGAGCTGCTGCCCTACGTCGACTACTTCATGCCCTCTATGGAGGAGGTCGCGTTCCTCTCCGGCAAAAGCGATCCGGCGGAGATCGCCGCGACGTTCCTGGCGATGGGCGCCGGCACCTGCATCTTCAAGTGGGGGGCAAAGGGCTCGTACGTCCACACCGGCACCGAGCAGTTCCGGGTGCCGGGCTTCCAGGTGAAGGTCTCCGACACGACCGGCTGCGGCGACAGCTATTGCGGCGGCTTCGTCGCCGGCCTCGCCTATGGACGGAGCCTGAGGGACGCCTGCGAGCTCGGCACCGCGACATCGGCCCTCGTCGCGACCGGGCTCGGCTCGGATGCCGGGGTGGTCGACCTCACCCAGGTCGAGGCCTTCGCCGCGTCGGCGCCGCGGCTGGAGTAGGTCACGCCCGGCAGACTGCGGCGCCGATCATCCCGCCGCTCGCGAGGGCGCTTCTTGGCGATGGGGCGCGCGGCCCCGGGCGGTGGGGGGCCGCCGTCCT
>JAEVZM010000049.1 GCA_023392225.1 Pseudomonadota bacterium | reverse complement strand
CCACAGAGACAGGGACCCCCAGCCACAGCCGAGCTCCAGGATACGCTGGCCGTCACCTAGGTCGGCATGCTCGGCGGTCAGCCTGAGTGCCGTTTCCTCCGCCTCGGCCAGACTGTCGGTCTCGTTCTCATAGAAGCAGCAGGAGTATTTCCGCTGAGGGCCGAGAACCTTGGCGAAGAATGCCGCGGGAACCTCGTAGTGCTGCTGATTGGCAGCGTCCGTGTGCATCGCGATCGGGTACGCGGCCATGTCTTCCGCAAAGCGGCGATCCGTATCCGCGCTTTCGGTTGGGAGCCGTCTGCCGGTTCGACCGACCATGCGCGCGATCGCGGCGCGGGTCAGCGCATCGGGCCAGGGAAATCGCTCGCCGGCATAGGTGACGGCTTCAATGAGACTCATCCGACGGCTCCCGTAGTTGTGCGTGGCGGCAGGGGAAAGAAGGCACTGGTGCGCGCCTGGTAGGCGCGGAAGGCATCGCCGCGGAGCGCCAGCATGTGCGCTTCGAGGGGCGGAATGCCGGAGACATGGACGAGCAGCCAGTACATGCAGATCGGCCCAGCGAGCGCGACCCAACCCCAGGGATAGGTGCCCCCTAAGTCGATCGCCAGCAGCGGATAGGCAAGCCAGCCCAGCCACTGGAAGAAGTAGTTCGGATGGCGCGACCAGCGCCACAGGCCGACGTCGCAGACGCGGGAACCGTCGGCTTCCTGGCGGAACCGTCGGAGCTGGACGTCGGCCAGTGCTTCGCCCGCGATGCCGATCGCGAGGACTGCCGCACCGAGCAGATCCTGGAGGCGAAGCCCGGCAGGGTTCCAGCCTGCCAGCACGATCGACAGGGAAAGGGGAATGCTGACGAGCGCCTGCTTCTGGACGAGCAGGAACATCTGGCGCGGCGCGTCCGATCCCCACTCCTGCGCGAGCCGCGCGTATCGCGGATCGTCGGAGATACCGGCCGATCGGGAGGCAATGTGCAGCCCGAGCCGAAGCGTCCAAGCGCCGACCAGAAGGACCACCATTGCCTGCCTAGGCGACAGCAAGCCGAGGAGCACGACGGGAGCGAGCGCGCCGGCGATACCGACAAGGCCGACGGCGAACGTCCAGGTGGTGTCGATCCAGCCCGAATTGCCCGTCCGCCGCCAGATCAGCCACGCGCCCGACATCGCCAGCGAAAGAAGTGCGGCGACCACGATGACGGCGCTGATGAATTCAGACGCGGTCATGACCGGGCCGGGCTGTCTGCGGGTACGGCCGCTCGAGAGACGGTCTCGCCGACGAACGCCGCGATGTCATCGATCAGTGGCATGAACAGCCGGAAAGGGAAGGCGAGCGCCCCGATGATCGTCATGTGGCCGAGCCCTCGGTAGCGATGGAGCTTCGCCACCGATCCCGTCGCTCTGAGACGGTCCGCCAGCCGGCTGCTGTTGGCCGGATCGACGATGCGGTCGCGGGTGCCGGTCGCAAGACATGCGGGCGGCGCGCCCCGCGAGACGTATGCGATCGGCTGGGTGTCGGCTCGGCTGGCGCCGCCGAAGATGGTCGCAAGCTTAGGGTCGCGAAGTGGAAGGAAGTCGTAAGGACCAGCGATGCCGATCCATCCGGCAATATCCTCGCCGGGACGCATGCCGATCGCTCCGAGCCAGCGATGATCGAGGGCCAGCATGGCCGCGTTGTAGGCGCCGGCGGAATGCCCCATGAGGAACAAGCGATCTCGGCTTCCGCCGACCTCCGCGGCGTGATCCCTGGTCCATCTCGTCGCCAGCGCCGCGTCTTCGAGGAAGGCCGGGTAGCAGACGTCGGGATAGACGCGATAGTCGGCGATCACTGTCACGAAGCCGTGCCCGGCCATCGCGGACGCAACGAAGCGATAGCGCTCCTTCGATCCGTGCTGCCAGCTTCCGCCGTAGAAGAAGACGATGGTGGGGGCGCCCATCGCGTTGACGGGGGCATAGACATCGAGACTGCGCCGGGTGCCCTCTCCATAGGCCACGGATCGCGCAATCTCGTATCGACGTGGGCTGCGTCCCGGATTGGCGAAGGGGTACGGGACTGCCGGATCACTCATGGATGCTCAGATCCGCACCAGGGGCTGGATCAGCCGGCCGAGCCAGCTTTGCAGCGCAATGCCGCCCTGGAGGGCCACCAGACAGACACAAGGTTCGCCGTCCTCGATCACCGGCTTGTGCTCGACCGACTCGTCCGCCTCGTCGAAATCGCCCGGCCCGTATCGGCCAAGCTCATGTCGGAACGCACCCTCCAGGACGCAGGTCCATTCGATTCCTTTGTGCCGATGGTGAGGCAGTCGCGTCCCCGGAGCGGCCTTCAGCATGAAGACGCGGGTGTCGTTGACCGACGGAACGCCCACCGGTCGCCACTGGACCCCACGCCCGATCCATCGCCATGGCCCAAGGTCAAGGCTGGCTAGCGGTGCTGGAAGTGTCTCTTCGACCGAGACCGTGGGCGCTCTGTCATAGCTCGGCGGCGCCACGGTCCCGATCGCTGCGAGGGCTCGTTCCAGGGCGTCGTCGCGCATCGGCTGCGGCTCGATCTCGTCGAGAAGCGCGCCGGCGGCATGCTCGAAGGCACGCACGTCCATGCGGCACGTCGGGCAAGTCGCGGCGTGAGTGGCGACCACAAGGGCGCGCGCTTCGTCCAGATTGCCAGCAGCGAAGGCACCGAGCGTTTCAGGGGTCGGATGATGGTGGACGGTCATGACAGGTCACCGAGAAGAGTTCGAAGATGCTTCATGGCAAGGCGGAGGCGGGACTTGACGGTTCCAAGTGGGAGGTCGAGCCGTTCGGCGATCTCGGCATGGGGCCGTCCCTCGAAGAAGGACAGCCGGATGACGAGGAGCTGCTCGTCGGACAACCGAGCGATCGCGGACTGAACCTGCTCCCTCCGCTCCGCGGCATCGAGGATGCTGTCCGGGCGTTCCACTTCCTGCGGCTCAATCAGCTCGTAGATGTCGGGCTGCTGTTCGGCCCGGCGTTCGCGACGGTAGCGATCGATCCGCGCGTTGCGAGCGATCGCAAATATCCAGGCTGAGGCGTTGGACCGCGTCGGATCGTAAAATTGGGCCTTTCGCCAGATGGCAAGCAGGGTCTCCTGGGCGATGTCCTCGGCAAGCTCGCCACTGGTGCCGGTGCGCATCAACCAGGCCTTGATGCGGCCGGCATAGAGCTCAAACAGATCCGCGAATGCCGTCCGATCCTGGTGATTGGCAATCGCCATGATCAGCGCCGCCGGATCACGACCTGGTTTTTCGGGCTGATCATTCATGGTTTTCCGGCCGCCCACGGCTTTGCGGGGCGGGAGATGGCTGCTCCGTCCCACTTGCCGTTGTTCCGCCCATGGCTCCGCAAACGCTGCCTGCATGAACACCACTACGCGGCTCGCGGGCCTTTGGATCACTGCACAGTGATCCAAAGAGCGAGCGCATCCGTATTGAGGCGTGATCAGGCGGCTGGCGTCGCATCGCGGCGACCGTCCTCAGCTCGGGAAGACCAGGAATGCTCGACACGTCCATCAGGAAGAAGATCGCGGTCGTCGGCACTGGCATATCGGGCATGGCGGCAGCCTGGCTGCTTTCCCAAAGGCACGATATCACAGTTTACGAGCGGGACCGGCGGCTCGGCGGCCATTCCAATACCGTTGCCGTTCCTCATGTGGGCGGCACCGTTCCGGTTGATACCGGGTTCATCGTCTTCAACGAGCGTACCTACCCCAATCTGACCGCGCTTTTCGGATTCCTGGGCGTCGCGACGCGACCGTCGAGGATGTCCTTCTCCGTTTCCCTCGATGATGGCGGGTTCGAATATTCCGGCGGTAATCCGGCCGGGCTTGTCGCCCAGAAGCGCAACCTCGTCCGACCGCGCTTCTGGAGCATGCTCCGCGACCTCGTCCGTTTCTATCGCAGCGCGCCACGCGATCTGCCGATGCTCGTCTCGTCCGGCATCACCCTCGGCGCGTATCTCGACAGCGGCGGTTATGGAACGAGCTTCCGTCGTGACCACCTCTACCCGATGGCTGGTGCGATCTGGTCGGCGCCGACCGCGACGATCGCCGATTTTCCCGCCGCGACACTTGTTCGTTTCTTCGAGAACCACGGCTTGCTGAGCCTCGGTGACCGGCCGCAGTGGCGAACGGTCGCCGGCGGCAGCCAGAACTACGTCAAGCGGCTGACCGATTGCTTCTCCGACAGGGTGCGGCTCGGCGCCGGCGTCGTGGCGATCCACCGTGATGGGAACGCCGTTCATGTGAGGGACGCTTCGGGGGCGACCGAGTCATTCGACGACGTGGTCATTGCCACGCACGCTGACCAGGCGCTCGCAATGCTTGCCGAGCCGACGGCCGACGAGCGGCGTGTGCTGGGTGCGTTCCGCTACACCAGCAACACCGCGGTCCTGCATTCCGATCTGCGGCTGATGCCGAAGCGACGCTCGGTCTGGTCGAGCTGGAACCACCTCGGCGGCGACTCCGACGAACAGCCGACAGTGACCTACTGGATGAATTCCCTGCAGGACATTCCAGGCGAGCTTCCCTATTTCGTGACCCTCAATCCAGGGCGGGAGCCGGACAAGATCTGGCGAAGCGAGACCTACGAGCATCCGTTGATGGACTCTGCGGCGATTGCCGCCCAACCGAAGCTATGGGCCCTGCAAGGGGAGCGAAAGACCTGGTTCTGCGGGGCATATTTCGGGGCAGGCTTCCACGAAGACGGCCTGCAGGCCGCCCTCGCGGTGGCGGAGGCGCTGGGTGGCGGGCGGCGGCCGTGGAGCGTGCCTGACGAGTCCGGCCGGATCGCCGTCGGCCCCGCCAGAAGCATCGCGGCGGACGAGGTCGCGGCATGATGTTCCTTTCGTCCCTGTTCGTCGGCTCCGTTGTCCATCGACGCTTCCGCCCGCGACCGCACCGGCTTCGCTATCGTCTTTTCTGGATGCTGGTCGATCTCGACGAGATCGACCGAGTGGCGAAGAATCTGGCGATCTTCTCGCGCAACCGCTTCAATCTCGTCAGCTTCTTCGACCGGGATTACGGCGACGGAAGCGATTATCCCTTGCGTCTGCAGGTCGCCGACCGGCTGGCCGAAGCCGGCATCGCGTTCGACCATGGCGCGATCCGCCTCTTCTGCATGCCGCGCGTCCTCGGCTACGCGTTCAATCCGCTCAGCATCTATTTCTGCTATCGCCGGGACGGCTCGCTGGCCGCCATCCTGCACGAGGTTCACAATACGTTCGGCGAGCGCCATACCTACCTGCAGCCGGCCGGAGCCGATCCGGGAGCGGCGGCCCTTCATACCGCCGCCAAGACTTTCCATGTCTCGCCGTTTCTGCCGATGGACATGCGCTACATCTTCCGGGTTGCGTCGCCCGGCGATAGGATCTCCGTCGCGATCCGCGCAGAGGACGCCGATGGACCCGTGCTCGCCGCCGCGCTCGCCGCCAGCCGGCGAGAGCTGACCGCCGGAGCGCTGATCCGCGTCCTGGCGGCTTATCCGCTGGTTACTCTGAAGGTCTCGATGGGAATCCACTGGCACGCGCTCCGGATGGTTTTGAAGAGGTTCCGCGTCTATCGCCGTCCATCCCACGCCGGACGGACGGAAGCTGTTGCGCCCGCGGAGTGACCGGACAGTGGAATTGCGTTCGTCCCCGCTCGAATCCTCTGCGTCCCGTCCGGTTCCAACGTCAGGTTTGGCCCGCATCATCGCCGGTGCGATACCTCGGCCGCGAACGGGCCGCCTCGTGCTCGTCCTGCCGAACGGCGCCAGAATCGAACACGCGGGAGATGATCCGGGGCCCGTGGCGGCAATCACGTTCAATCGCTGGCGCGGATTGTGGCGCATGCGTCTCAACGGCGAACGCGGCTTCGCCGACGGCTTCCTGGACGCGGATTGGACCGCGCGAGATCTGCCCGCGCTTCTCGCGTTTTTCGCGGCGAATGAAAGCGTGTTCAGCGCCAGCGCGCGCAACACCCGGCTCGCCAATCTCCGGCACCGCATCCAGCACACGAGCCACGCCAATACGCGACGCGGCAGCCGGCGCAACATCGCCGCCCACTACGATCTCGGCAACGCGTTCTATGAGCACTGGCTCGATCGCGGAATGAACTATTCCTCCGCTCTCTATTCCGGGGACGCAACGCTCGAAGCCGCGCAGGACGCGAAGCTTGACCGTGTGGTCAAACTGCTCGAGGTCGACAGCGCGAAGACGGTGCTCGAAATTGGCTGTGGCTGGGGTGCGCTGGCGGAGCGCCTTGTTGATCAATGCGCGGAATTCACCGGCGTGACGCTGTCGCGGGAACAGCTTGCCTATGCCCGCGAGCGTCTCGACCAGCGCGCCGACGGACGACCGCCGAGCCTGCGCCTCGAGGACTATCGCGACATCGCCGGCCGCTTCGACCGCATCGCCTCGATCGAGATGCTGGAGGCCGTCGGCGAGCGATACTGGCCGCTCTACTTCGAGAGGCTGCACGCATTGCTCGCGCCGGGTGGCATCGCGGTCCTGCAGGTGATCACCATCGCGGAGGGCCGCTTCGAGCACTACCGCAATCATCCGGATTTCATCCAGCGTCACATATTCCCCGGCGGCATGCTGCCGACGGCGCGGCGGGTCGAGGCCGAGGCCGCGCGGGCGGGACTGGTCCTCGACGCCCGACAGGACTTCGGCGAGAGCTATGCTCGCACGTTGGCCGAATGGCGGAGGCGGTTCCTCGCTGCCTGGGGCGAGATCCGGACGCTTGGCTTCGACGAGAGATTCCGCAGGATGTGGGAGTATTACCTGGCCTATTGCGAGACCGGCTTCAGCAGCGGGCGGATCGACGTGAGCCTCTTCCGCTTCCGCAAGTGACGCGCCGGCAGTGCGGAGAAAGGGATTGTCGTCCCGCCGAAGATCCGCCGAACGGCCCATGCAGTAGCGCACATGCGATCCGAGGCTCGGAGCATGTGGGTTCAAAAGCCAAAGACCGTACCTGTGACACGCGCCAGCGGCTTCATCGCGAGTCACATCGTCCGGCCGCTTCTAGGCCAGGGTCTCGCCGTTGTCGGATCAGTTGGCAGAGGCGATCGTCAGCGCGTCGAGTTGAAGCCGGCCGTTCGCGACGGCCGGCTTCTGGGTGCGCCGCTCGACTACATCGGGGGCAGGATCACCTTGTCGATGACGTGGATGACGCCGTTGTCGGCAGCGACGTCGGCAGTCACCACCTTCGCATCGTTGACCATCACGCCGTTGTCGAGATCGATCGTGACGTCGGCACCCTCGACGGTCTTGGCCGTCATTCCGTCCGTCAGGTCGGTCGACATCACCTTGCCCGGAACGACGTGATAGGTGAGCACCGCGACGAGCTTGTCCTTGTTCTCGGGCTTCAGCAGATCGTCGACCGTCCCGGCCGGGAGAGCCGCAAAGGCTTCGTCGGTCGGGGCAAAGACGGTGAACGGACCTTCGCCCTTGAGCGTGTCGACCAGGTCGGCAGCTTTGACGGCGGCGACCAGCGTATTGAACGAGCCGGCTTCGACCGCGGTATCAACGATATCGGCAGCCTGAGCCGGGCCGATCAGGGAGGCTGCAACAATGCCGGCAGCCGCGAACTTGATGAGCTTCACGAGTGTCTCCATTCGGTTGAGTGGTTGGCATCTTCCAAATGACGACACGGATACGGCCGCGCCTTTCTGCCGGATCACCGGCGAGGCCAAGAAAGCTGATCGCCAGCTCGGCTTCATGTGGGGTGGAGGTGGGTGGCGCTGCGACGCGCGACAGGCCCATGGCTCGCTTCCGGTCGCGTGGTCAAGACAACCGTCCGGGCAGCCAGCGTCGGCGAGCCGCACCAGGCGCGTGGCACACTCTCCCGGTATGTTCGTTGCTTCGGTCAGGTTTCCGACCGGAGGGGTGGAACGACCAAGGACCGATCGGATGGCGCAAGCGTGACCGGCATCACGCCCAGTCGATCCCCTGCCGCGAGGTCAGGCGCGCGTGGCGGAGGTAGCTGCTCGGATGGGTTTCCGGTGTCGGCGGAAGCGCGAGGAGGGCTGCCTCGTCGAGGTCGACCCCAAGTCCGGGCGCGGTAGGCAGCGGGAAGTGGCCATCCGTCACCGTGACGAGAGGGGCTGTCAGGATCCTGTCGAACCAGTCGTGCATGCCGGGCTCCATGATTACTTCCATGATCAGGAAGTTCGGGAGCACGGCGTTGAGGTGCGCCGCTGCCATGGTGTTGACCGGTCCGTAGGGGTTGTGCGGCTGGACCCAGACGTGGTGCGCCTCGGCGAGGGCCGCGATCTTGCGCACCTCGGTGATGCCGCCGGCGTGCGCCGGGTCGGGCTGGATCACATCCACGGCGCGGCGCTCGAGCACCGGAGCCGCGGCCCACTTGGTCAGGAGGCGCTCGCCGGCCGCGATCGGCACGCTGGTGCGGGTCGACAACGCGGCGAGACCCACGACGTCCTCGGGCGGCAGCGGTTCCTCGATGAAGAACGGCTTGAACTCCGCCACCGCATCGAGGAAACGCGTCGCGCTCGCCAGCGATAGGCGCCCGTGCGCCTCGATGAGGATCTCGACGTCGGGACCGACCGCCTCGCGAACCGCGGCGACGATGTCCACGGCCGCCTCGATCGCCCGCGCGGCGAGCGGCGGCCCCCAGTTCGAGAACGGGTCGCCCTTCAGCGCCGTGAAGCCGCGCGCCACCTCGCGTCGGGCATGCGCGACCGCCGCCTCGGGATCAGGCCCGTCGAAGCGACCGTAGCACCACATGCGGTCGCGGATCGCGCCACCGATCAGAACGTGGACCGGAACGCCGAGTGCCTTGCCCTTGATGTCCCACAGCGCCACGTCGATGCCGCTTACCGCCGCCATGTGGATGACGCCGCCGCGAACGTTGTGGTGGCAATGGTAGAGGCGCTGCCAGGCGTGCTCGATGGCGAAGGGATCCGACCCGACCAGCATGCGGCCGAGCTCCTCCACCATGGCCACCACGGCGATGCTCCCGCACGTCGCCTCTCCCCAACCGTGGAGTCCCGCATCCGTCTCCACCCTGACGTAGCAATAGTTCCGGCCGTCGCCGCGCATGTCCGGGTTCGGCGCAGCATGGGCGAAGGCGCGGACGCGCGTGATCTTCATCGGGACTCGGTCCTTTGCTCGGGAGGGCGGTGATCCGCGTCGCCGCGCCAGAGGGCGACGCCGTTCGCGACACGGTGGCAGGCGACGCTGGACCCCTGCGGCAGGGCGAGCGTCGGCGGCGGGGAGGTTCGGCAGATCGCGACCGCATGGGCGCAGCGCGCGGCAAACAGACAGCCCGGCGGCCGCTCGGCCGGACTCGGCGGCTGGCCCGGCAGCCGGATGCGGGACGGAGCCGAGCCCGAGATCCGGGGAACGGCCGAGAGGAGTGCGGCGCTGTAGGGGTGGAGGGGCTTCGCAAAGAGCGCGCTGGTCGGTGCCGTCTCCACGACCTGCCCGGCATGCATGACCGCGACCCGGTGGGCGAAGCGGCGGACGACGCCGAGGTCGTGGGTGATGAAGAGATAGGCGAGGCCGATGTCGCGTTGCAGCTCGGCGAGCAGGTTCAGGATCTGCGCCTGAACCGAGACGTCGAGTGCGGAGATGGCCTCGTCGCAGATGACAAGCCGCGGCTTGAGCGCCAACGCCCGGGCGATGGCGACGCGCTGCCGTTGGCCGCCCGAGAGCGCCGCCGGAAAGCGGCTGGCCATTGCCGGGTCGAGGCCGACGCGGGCGAGAAGGCCGGCCACGGTGGCCTGCCGCTGCGCGGCGGAGCCGATGCGGTGCGCGTCGAGCGGTTCGGAGACGATGGCGCTGACCCGCCAGCGGCGGTTGAGCGCGGAATAGGGGTCCTGGAACACCATCTGGAGCGCGCGGCGGGCATTGCGCAGCGCCGGTCCGGAAAGGCCGAGCAGGTCGGTGCCCCCGAAGCGGATTGCACCGCTGCGCGCCGGCGCGATGCGAGCGATGGCGCGGGCCGCCGTGCTCTTGCCCGACCCCGATTCGCCGACGACGGCGAGGGTCTCGCCGGAAGCAACTGTCAGCGTCACGTCGCGCACCGCCAGCAGCTCGCCGATCCGCCGCTGCAGAATGGCGCTGCGTACCGGGAACGATACGGAGAGGCGATCAACGGCGAGGAGGGTCATGGCACGTCACCTGTCTCGGCCCAACAGGCCGCGGCGTGATCCTGTCCGAGCGGCGCGAGCGTCGGGGCCTCGAAGCAGCGTCCGAAGGCCTTCGGGCAGCGCGGACGGAACGGACATCCAGCGCCCGTCACGGCGAGATCGGGCGGCCCACCTTCGATGGTCTGGAACGGACCGGACTCCTGGTCCCACAGGCTGCGCACGCTCGCGAGCAGCGCCCGGCTGTAGGGATGGCGCGGGCTGTCGTAGAGGGTCGCAACGGGGCCGATCTCCACGACCTCGCCCGCATACATGACTGCGACGTGGTCGGCGATCCGCGACAGGAGCGCGAGGTCGTGGGTGATCCAGACCAGCCCGAGGCCGCGGTCGCGTCGGAGGCGCGCCACGAGGTCGACGACATCCGCCTGGACGCTGGCATCGAGCGCGGTGGTCGGCTCGTCGGCGATCAGCCATTCGGGATCGCAGGCGATCGCGATGGCGATCATCACGCGTTGCAGCATGCCGCCCGAGAACTCGTGCGGATAGGTGGCCATCCGCCGGTCGGCATCGGCGATTCCGACATCGGCGAGAAGCGCCGCGGCGCGTGCCCAGGCTTCCTTCTGCGAAAGCCTGAGATGCCAGCGGATATGGTCGGTCATCTGGCGCCCGATGCTGAGCACCGGGTTCAGCGCGGTCTGCGGATTCTGGAAGACGAAGCCGAGCCGCCGCCCGAGGATCCGCGTCCTGGCGGCATTGTCCAGCCGGTCGATCACGATGTCGCCGATGGCGACCCGACGTGCCGTGACGCTGGCCTCGGCCGGGCGCAGCAGGCCGGCGAGTGCGAGCGCGAGGGTGCTCTTGCCGGACCCGGACTCGCCGACGATGCCGAGAGCCTCGCCCTTTGCCACGCGAAGGCTCACCTCGCGGACGGCGTGGACCGGCCGTCCGCGCTGCGGATAGGAAACCGACAGCCCATCGACGACGAGATCGGCAGCGGCGGTGGCGGCGTACGGCGCGGTCATCGGCCAGGATCCAGGCGATCGCGGAGGCCGTCCGCGACGAGGTTGAGAGCGAGGACGACGAGGGCCAGCGTCGCGCCGGGGCCGATGGCGTACCAGGGTGCGCGGCCGAGATAGGTGCGTGCATCGTCGAGCATCGAGCCGAGCGAGGGCAGCGGCACCTGGACACCGAGCCCGAGGAAGCTCAGGCCGGCTTCGGTCAACACGGCCACCACGAAGAACAGAACCATCTGGACGAGGATCAGGTGTGCGACGTTGGGCAGGATGTGGCGGAACACGATGGTCGGGTCGCCAGTGCCGATGCTCCGCGCCGCCTCGACATATTGGAGCGAGCGCTCCGAGAGCGTGCCGGCGCGGACGATCCGGGCCATCTGGGGCACGCCGACGATGCCGAGGGCGATGGCCGCGCTGATCGCCCCGGGCCCCATTACCGCCGCGACGCCGATCGCGAGGAGGAGCGAGGGGAAGGCGAGGAGCGCATCGAGGAAGCGCATGACCAGCGTGTCGGTGCCGCCGCCCCGGTAGCCGGCGACGACACCGAGGAACACCCCGGCGAGGGTGCTCGCGAGGACGCCGACCGTTCCCACGGCGAGAGAGGTCCTGAGGCCGTAGACGACGCGGACGAACAGGCCGCGACCGAACTGGTCGGTGCCGAGCCAGTGCTGCCAGGAGGGGGGTGCCAGCCGCTGCGCGCTCATCGTGGTGTACGCGGGAAGCGGCAGCAGTGGCGCGAACAGCGCCAGCGCCGCGACGACGACCAGAAAGGTCAAGGCCAGCATCAGCGGCAGCGACGGCAGCGACGGCAACGCCCGGCGGCCGGTGCCGGTATCGAGGCGCGCGTCAGTCGCCATGGCCGTAGCGGATGCGCGGGTCGAGGAAGCCGTAGCTGACGTCGACCAGGAGGTTGGCGATGAGGAACCCGCCGACTGCCACCAGCATGGCGCCCTGGACGACGCTGTAGTCGCGGTTGCCCAAGGCCGTGACGAGGAGCTGGCCGATGCCGGGCCAGGAGAAGACGATCTCGACCAGGGCGGCACCGCCGATGAGGTTGCCGAGAATGATGCCGGCGACCGTCACCATCGGGATCATCGAATTGCGCACGATATAGTCGCGGACGATCTGGCGCTCCGGCAGGCCCTTGGCATAGGCGGCGCGGACATGGTCGGCCTTCCGCGTCTCGACGATGCTGTTCCTGAGGAAGCGGGCGACGATCGGCGCGTTGCCGATCGCCACCGTCAAGGCAGGCAGGGCAAGGCTCGCCAGGGCCGGGCCGAGACCGTCGCCGAGAGGCGCGCGGCCGCCGACCGGAAACCAGCCGAGGCCGACGGAGAACCCCATGATGAGGAGGATGCCGGTCCAGAACAGGGGGAGCGACAGGCCGACCGCCGCGACTGCGGACACCATCCGGTCGACGATGCTCCCCGGCCGGAGGCCGGCGACGATGCCGAGCGCTCCGCCGATGACGACGCTGAGGAAAAGGCCGGCGATCGCCAGCTCGAGCGTGGCGCCGAGACGCTGCATCACCAGCTCGCTCACCGGCAGGCCGTTGACCATCGAGAGGCCCAGGTCGCCGGTGAGCGCATCCCGGATCCAGTAGACGAACTGGAGCGCGACGTTGTGGTCGAGGCCGAGGCGCTCGCGAATTGCCGCAAGCGTCTCCGGACTCGGATCAGGCCCGGCGAGGAATTCGGCCGGGTCGCCGGGCGCAAGGCGCATGCCGACGAAGATCGCGAGGCTGGTCAAAAGGACCACCGGAATGAACTGCAATAGCCGCCGAACGATGTACGCACCCATCTGTGACCTTCCTCTTCAGCCCCGTGACGGGTGGCCGCGCTGGCG
>JAEVZM010000001.1 GCA_023392225.1 Pseudomonadota bacterium | reverse complement strand
TCGCCACACTGCCGGGTCGGGGTGCTCAGCAACTGAGCGCGCCCGGCGCCCCACCGAAGTCGACCCGTTTGCGACGAAGACGCGACGATGGCGTTTCCGCCCCGGACCGCAACCGGTAGCCCACCCGCCCGGCGCCTGCTCCACACTTGGGCAGGGACAGGGTTTGGGCAGATGCGCGCGGCGCGCGGTCGCGGCTCCGTGGTGCCAGACCCGCTGTTTTTGTGCGACGCAATCAGGATGGCACGCCGATTGCTAACCTTCGGAACAGCGGCGGCCGTGGTCGCCCAATTGCTGTGCATACAAAGCCATGGGCCCGCGTGCCGACTACCAAGGGGAAAGCTGATGAAGTTAACCAAAGTCCTCCCAGCCGCGCTGCCGCTGATCGCGCTCGCGGCGTTGCCGGCCTTCGGCCAGGATCCGGCGCCGACCGAAGTTCCTGAGGCGGTCGAGCAGGTGGTGGCCGCGATGCCCAACCCGGGCAACACGACCTGGATGATGATCGCCACGATCCTCGTCCTGTTCATGACGGTCCCGGGCCTCGCCCTGTTCTACGGCGGCCTCGTCCGCGCCAAGAACATGCTCTCGGTGCTGATGCAGGTGCTGATGATCGCCTCGGTGGTGTCGATCGTCTGGCTGATCTACGGCTACTCTTTCGCCTTCGGCGGCTCGGAGAGCCCGTACTGGGGTGGTACGGCCAAGCTCTTCCTGGCGGGCGTCAATGCCGATTCGGTGTCGGCGACCTTCTCCGACGAAGTCATTCCGGAGTTCATCTTCATCTGCTTCCAGATGACCTTCGCCATGATCACGCCGGCCCTGATCGTCGGTGCCTTCGCCGAGCGGGCCAAGTTCGGCGCGGTGATGCTGTTCTCGATCCTGTGGGTCACCTTCGTCTACTTCCCGATCGCCCACATGGTCTGGGATGCCAATGGCCTGCTGTTCGACTGGGGCGCGCTCGACTTCGCCGGTGGCACCGTCGTCCACATCAATGCCGGTGTTGCGGGCCTCGTCGGCTGCATGATGATCGGCAAGCGCATCGGCCTCGGCAAGGACATGATGGCCCCGAACTCCATGGTTCTCGCCATGGTCGGCGGCGCCATGCTCTGGGTCGGCTGGTTCGGCTTCAATGCCGGCTCGAACCTGGAGGCCAACGGCGGCACCACGCTGGCGGTGATCAACACCTTCGCTGCGACCGCTGCCGCGATCGTCGCCTGGTCGATCATCGAGAGCTTCACCCGCGGCAAGGCCTCGATGCTCGGCGCGATCTCCGGCCTGGTGGCTGGCCTCGTCGCCGTCACCCCGGCTGCCGGCCTGATCGGTCCGATGGGCGCGATCATCCTCGGCATCGTCGCCTCCATCATCTGCTACTTCTTCGTGGCGGTGGTGAAGCCGGCGATCGGCTATGACGACAGCCTCGACGTCTTCGGCATCCACGGCATCGGCGGCATCGTCGGCGCGATCGGCACCGGTGTCCTGGTGTCCGACTCGCTCGGCGGCATCGGCTACGCCGAGGGCATGACCATGGGCTCCCAGGTCTGGGTCCAGATCCTCGCCGTCCTCGTCACCATCGTGTGGTGCGGTGTCGTCAGCCTCATCCTCTACAAGATCGTCGACCTGATCATCGGCCTCCGCGTCTCGCCGGAAGTCGAGCGCGAGGGCCTCGATCTCGCCACCCATGGCGAGGCCGCCTACCACCAGTAGGCAGCCCCCCGCGGCAACCGCCGCGGCACGAAAGAACCAGGGAGCCCGGCCCAGCGCCGGGCTCCTTTTTTTGTTGTGGATCACCGCGGCGGCGACGATGGATGGCACCGGCCCGGACCGCGATGGTTAATCCGCGCTTTACCACCGCACGCTACCGTCGACGCCGTCTTCAGCCGGGGGGCCGCGATGACGGGGAACGAGCCCCGCCGCCGGCATCGGCGCCGAGCGGCCGGTCTCTGCGCCGTGTCTGCTGGAGACGCCGGGGAACCAGCCCGAAAGGGACGACGTGGCACTGCGCGACAGGGAAACGCCAATGCGATCGACGAGGGCGGTACCGCTCGCGGTTTCAGCCAATGACAGCGCCATCCGACGCCTCGTGCGCCGGAACCTGGGCGCGATCTCCGGGCTCGCCCTCCTGGCGCTCTGTGCCGCCATCGCCGCCGGCCTTGCGACCTGGACGGTGGACGACCCGAGCCTGAGCCACGCCACCGACCACGAGCCGCGCAACGCGCTCGGCCTTCCCGGCGCCGTGATCGCCGACCTGATCATGCAGTTCTTCGGCCTCGCCGCGATCGCCCTCCTGCTGCCGCCGGTGGTGTGGGCCTGGCGCCTGGTCTTCGGCCGCGTCTCGCGCTTCGGCTGGGGAACCTTCGTCGCCTGGATCTCGGCGACCCTCCTCGCTTCGCTGGCCCTCGCCACCCTGCCGGTGGTCGGCACCTGGCCGCTTCCCACCGGCTTCGGCGGCGTGACCGGCGACCTCCTCCTCCGCATTCCGGCCTTCTTCATGGGCGGCACGCCGACCGGCATCGCCGCCGGTACGATCTGCGGCATCTCCGCCCTGCTTGGCGTGTTCCTCGGCGTGCGGGCCGCCGGCTTCGGCAGCGCCCGGCGCCGCGTCGCGGAGTCCGGGATCGACGACGAGCTGGCCCCGATCGAGGACGAGATGGACGACGAGGCCGTCCTCCCCGCCCGCGGCCGCCGCGCCAAGGGCAGCCGCGTGGTGGTCGCCATGGACGACGACCACGACGAGGACGAGCCCTACCACGAGCCTCTCGACGACGAGGAGGACGACCGCCCCGGCCGCGCCGCGCTGGTGCTCGGCGCCGTCACCCATTCCCTGCTCAGCGGCATCGCGCAGCTCCGCCGCCTGGGCGGCACCGGCAGCAGCCGCCGCGCGCCGGCCCGTGGCAGCCGCATCGCCGGCGGCCCGCCCGACGAGGACTGGGACGGCGGCTGGGACCATGACGACGCCCCCCAGTCGCGTCGCCGACAGCGGATCGAGCCCCGGCTCGAACGCGAAGAGCCGGCCTTCGACGAGCCGCCCTATGCCGACGACGACGAGCCCGAGATCCGCGAGACCGGCGACGGCGACGACCTCCAGGCCTGGTACGAGGACCAGATCGAGGAGCAGCTCGCCCCGGCGCCGCCGCCACCGCCCCCCGCGGCGAAGTCGAAGCGCGTCGCCGCACCGGCACCGCGCCCGCAGACGGCCAAGAAGACCAGCCGCGCGCCGGCCCGCAACAATCACCAGTTCGAGCTCCCGCCGCTCGACCTGCTGGCCGAGCCGAAGCCCGCCGAGCGCCGCTCGATGATCAACCCGGCGGCGCTCGAGCAGAACGCCCGCAACCTCGAAGGCGTGCTCGACGACTTCGGCGTGCGCGGCGAGATCATCAACGTCCGCCCCGGACCGGTGGTGACGCTCTACGAGCTCGAGCCGGCGCCGGGCATCAAGTCGGCCCGGGTCATCGGCCTCGCCGACGACATCGCGCGCTCGATGAGCGCCATCGCCTGCCGCGTCGCGGTCATTCCCGGCAAGAACGCCATCGGTGTCGAGCTGCCCAACGTCAAGCGCGAGACCGTCTATCTCCGCGAGCTGCTCGCCGCGCAGGACTTCGTCGGCTCGAAGGCCCGCCTCGGCATCGCGCTCGGCAAGACGATCGGCGGCGAGCCGGTGATCGCCGACCTCGCCCGCATGCCGCACCTGCTCGTCGCCGGCACCACCGGCTCGGGCAAGTCGGTGTCGATCAACACCATGATCCTGTCGCTGCTCTACCGGCTGACGCCGCAGCAGTGCCGGATGATCATGATCGACCCCAAGATGCTCGAGCTGTCGATCTATGACGGCATTCCCCACCTTCTGACCCCGGTGGTCACCGACCCCAAGCAGGCGGTGGTGGCGCTCAAGTGGACGGTCCGCGAGATGGAGGACCGCTATCGCAAGATGTCCAAGCTCGGCGTCCGCAACATCGACGGCTACAACCAGCGCGTCGCCCAGGCCGAGGCCAAGGGGGAGATGCTGAGCCGCACCGTGCAGACCGGCTTCGACCCCGAGACCGGCGAGGCGATCTACGAGCGCGAGGAGCTCTCCTTCGCGCCGATGCCCTATATCGTCGTCATCATCGACGAGATGGCCGACCTGATGATGGTCGCCGGCAAGGACATCGAGGGCGCCGTGCAGCGCCTCGCCCAGATGGCCCGCGCCGCCGGCATCCACGTCGTCATGGCGACCCAGCGTCCCTCGGTCGACGTCATCACCGGCACCATCAAGGCCAATTTCCCGACCCGGATCTCGTTCCAGGTAACGTCCAAGATCGACAGCCGCACCATCCTGGGCGAGCAGGGCGCCGAGCAGCTTCTCGGCCAGGGCGACATGCTGTTCATGGCCGGTGGCGGTCGCATCCAGCGCGTCCACGGCCCGTTCGTCTCAGACGACGAGGTCGAGGACATCGTCCGCTACCTCAAGGAGCAGGGCACGCCGGAGTATCTCGACGCGATCACCGCCGACGATGACGAGGTCGACGCCTCGAACTACGACGGCGGCGGCGACGGCGAGGGTACCGAGCTCTACGACAAGGCGGTCGCCATCGTGCTTCGCGACCGCAAGGTTTCCACCAGCTACATCCAGCGGCGGCTCTCGATCGGCTACAACCGCGCCGCCTCGATCATCGAGCGGATGGAGCAGGAGGGATTGATCGGCCCGGCCAACCATGCCGGCAAACGCGAAATCCTCGTGCCGACCGAGGCGGATATTCTGGAGCGATAGGCCG
>JAEVZM010000655.1 GCA_023392225.1 Pseudomonadota bacterium | reverse complement strand
CGGGGCGCGACCTCGGGGACGCCCCCGCGGCCGGGGGCGGCGACGGCCGCGAGCGCGGTGATCGCCTCCTCGTGCTTGCCGGCATCGGACAGCTCCAGGGCGGCGAGGAACCGGTCACCGGTCGCCTGCGCCTGGCTGCGCTCCCACCACTCCCACGCCTTGTAGCCGCCAACGCCGAGCACGATCAGCACGGCGAGCCCGATCACATAGATGCCGAACCGGTCCCACAGCCGCTTGTATTGCTCGTGGCGGAGGTCTTCGTCGACTTCGCGGAAGATATCGGACATGGGCACTCTTGTTCTTGCTGGCCCACCTTGGGGCGGGCGGACATTATATCCGCGGCTTTCGCCATGCAAACGCGGCTTTTCCGGGGACGCCCCGGCTCACGTCTTGGGGAGCGCGGACGTCGAGCCCTTGGGTAGGTACACGTTCTCCTCCCCCGGGAAGGACCGGCCCCGCACCGCCTCGGCATAATCGTTGACCGCGGCCCGAATCCCCTCGGCGAGCTGGCCGAAGCGGCGGACGAATTTCGGCGGGCTGGCGCTGAGTCCGAGCATGTCCTCGAGCACCAGGATCTGGCCGTCGCAGGCGGGCGAGGCGCCGATGCCGATGGTCGGCACCGGAACCACCGCGGTGATCTCGCGGGCGAGCGGCTCGACCACCGCCTCGACGACCATGGCGAAGGCGCCCGCCTCGGCGATCGCCACCGCATCGGCGAGGATGGTCTCGGCCGCACGCGGGTCGCGGCCCTGCACCTTGAAGCCGCCAATCGTGTTGAAGGACTGCGGCGTGAGGCCGACATGGCCCATCACCGGGATGCCGCGCTCGACCAGGAAGCGCACGGTCTCGGCCATGCGCTGGCCGCCCTCGAGCTTAACGGCGCCGCAGCCGGTCTCCTTGAGGATGCGCGAGGCGGTCCGGAACGCCACCTGCGGGCTCTCCTCGTAGCTGCCGAACGGCAGGTCGATGACCACGAGCGCCCGCCGGGCGCCGCGCATCACCGCCTGGCCCTGCAGCACCATCATGTCGACGGTCACCGGCAGGGTCGTCTCGAGCCCATGCATGACCATGCCGAGCGAATCACCGACCAGCATGAAGTCGACCACCTCGTCGAGGATGGCCGCTGTATGGGCGTGATACGAGGTCAGCGCCACGATCGGCTCGCCACCCTTCCTGACGCGGATATCGTTGGCGGTGAGGCGTCGAACCTGGACCTGCACAGACATGTTCCTGCAATGCTCCTAAACGGCCTCGGCCGCGGCGGACGGTGCTCCCGCGCCAATCACAAATCGGTGAGCTCGGCGACCGGTGGTGGCCGAACCGTCCCGCCGGCCGAGATGGTGGAGCGCTCCGCAGGCACTCTCCGGTGTTCGGACCATCTCCCCTCGCAGCCCGCGCGCGCCCCAGCATCGGGACTCGCCGCCACCCTCATGCCACGCTTCGGCATCCTCTTCCAAGATAGGACAATCACAAGCGAATTGCCCGCCGTCTCTGGTTCTGCCGGAGCGGTCATGGATTGGTCTTCCGGCGCCGTGAAAGCCCCGTCGTTCCAGGTCCGGTGACCTCGGAAGGAGCCTGCCGCAGGAGGAGAGTGGACATGGTTGCCCATTTTCTGCGCAGCGTACCATTAGCATGCGTGTGACTGCCGTTACATGTTGTTTATCGCCGAAAAGCTATCGTAGCCTCCACCACAAGGGGCTGAGTCCCGGATTGAGACACGTCCGGGATGTACGAGATAGAGGGCTGATCCATGAAGATTCTGAGCTTTTTCGTTGCCATTGCGGCGCTGATGTTCGTCGCCGTCCCTGCCGATGCCGCTACGGTCGAAGCGCGCGTGTCACTCTCCAGCCAGCGGATGTATGTGTCGGTGAACGGCGTCCGCAAGTATACCTGGGCCGTCTCCACCGGCCGTTCGGGCTACAGCACGCCGACCGGGTCCTACCGGCCGCAGCGCCTCGAGAAGATGTGGTACTCGACGAAGTACGACAACGCGCCGATGCCGCATTCGGTGTTCTTCCGCGGCGGCTACGCGATCCACGGCACGAACGCGGTCAGCCGCCTCGGCAACCGGGCCTCGCATGGCTGCGTCCGCCTTGCGCCGGGCAATGCCGCCACGCTGTACTCGCTGATCAGCAAGTACGGCATGGGCAATGCCCGCGTCGTCATCTCCCAGTAGGCGACGCTTCAGACCCGCTTGTGCCGACGATGAAGACAAGCGCTCGTGCCATGCTGACGGCGGCTCTGTTCGCCGTCAGCGCAGGATCGGCCTCGGCCATGATGGCCGGCACCAAGCAGGTCGCAAGCGTGATGCCTGACCCGCTCACCGAGAATGTGCGCGAAACACCCGGGCCGCAGCTGACGGCCCGCGTCGACCTCTCCGAGCAGCGCATGTACGTCTATCTCGACGAGAAGCTGCTCGTGACCTACCCCGTGTCGAGCGGCCGCAAGGGCTACGGCACCCCCACAGGCCAGTGGAACGCCTACTGGCTGTCGCCCAAGCACCGGTCGCGGAAGTACAACAACGCCCCGATGCCGTGGGCGGTGTTCTTCCATGGCGGCTATGCCGTCCATGGCACGACCGATCTCCGCAACCTCGGCCGCCCGGCCTCGCATGGCTGCATCCGCCTCGCACCGGACAACGCAAAGGCCTTCTTCCGCCTCGTCGAGGTGAGCGGCAAGGAAAGCACGCTCATCTCGATCGGGCGCTGACCCCTCAGTCGGCGGCGCTGATCCTCCGGATCGCGCCGTCGTCCTCATCGGTAAGCACATAGAGCGCGTCGTCGGGACCAACCGCCACGTCGCGGAACCGCACGCCCAGCTCGTCGAGCATCCGTTCCTCCCCGGTCACGCGGTCTCCGTCCAGCGACAGCCGCACGAGGCTCGATCCGCGCAGCGCGCCGACGAACAGGCTTCCCCGCCACTCCGGTATCGCCGACCCGTCGTAGAACGCCATGCCCGACGGCGCGATCGACGGCGCCCACTGCCAGACCGGCCGGGCGAACTCGGGTGGATGCTCGTCGAGGTTTGTGATCGGCTGGCCCGAATACTCCGTGCCGTAGGAGAAGATCGGCCAGCCGTGGTTTTCGCCCGCCTGCGGGATCGCGACCTCGTCGCCGCCGCGCGGCCCGTGCTCGTGGGTCCAGATCGCCCCGGTCATGGGATGGAGCGCCATCCCTTGCGGATTGCGGTGGCCGTAGGACCAGATCTCCGGCAGTGCCCCCGCCTGCCCGACGAAGGGATTGTCGTCCGGCACCGAGCCGTCGTCGCGGATCCGGATCACCTTGCCGAGATGGGTGCCGAGGTCCTGCGCGAGAACCCGATACTGCGCGGCCGAGCGCTCGCCGAGCGTCGCGAACAGGAGGCCATCCCGGTCGAACGCCAGCCGCGAGCCGAAATGACTGTTGCTCTGCACCTTGGGGCTCTGGCGAAAGATGACCGCGACGTCCTCGAGCGCCCGTCCGTCCGCAGTCAGCCGGCCGCGGGCGATCGCAGTGCCGTTGGTGCCATCTTCGCCGGCCTCTGAATAGCTCCAGTAGACCAGCCGGTTGGCTGCGAAATCCGGATGGAGCGCGACGTCGAGGAGGCCCCCCTGCCCCCTTGCGACCACCGGCGGAACCCCCGCGATCGGCTCACTGACGCCGCCGTCGGGCAGCACCATCCGCATGGTGCCGCCCCGCTCCGTCACCAGCATTCCGCCATCCGGCAGGAAGGCGATGCCCCAGGGATGCGCGAGCCCCGTCGCCACCGTCTCGACCGCGATCGGCAGCCGTTCGGTTTCGTAAACCTCGGCAGCATCGGCGGCAGGAATGGCC
>JAEVZM010000639.1 GCA_023392225.1 Pseudomonadota bacterium | reverse complement strand
CCCTCGAACAGGACGCCGGCAGGCACGGCGCCGTCCGGCACCGCGACGATCACCTCGGCCGCCCCCCACGGATCGGCGTCGGCGATCGTGTGGCCCATTGCGACGAGCGCCGCCCGCACGTCCTCGGACAGTGCGCCCGGCTCGGCGAAGATCTGGTCCGGCAGCCACTGGTGATGGATGCGCGGCGCGTCGACGGCTTCCCGCGCGCTCATGCCGAAGTCGATGACGTCGATGATCGTCGCCACGGTCGTGCTGATGATGCGCGGCCCGCCCGGGCTTCCCGTCACCATGAACAGCGCGTCGTCCTTGGTGACGATCGTCGGGCTCATCGAGGAGAGCGGCCGCTTGCCCGGCGCGATCGCGTTCCTGGCCCCCTGCACCAGGCCGAACTGGTTGGCCGTGCCGGGCCGGGTGGCGAAGTCGTCCATCTCGTTGTTGAGGAAGAAGCCGGTGTCGCCGGCGATCACCTTGGCGCCGAAATGCCCGTTGATGGTGAAGGTGACCGAGACGGCGTTGCCGTCCTTGTCGACCACGGAATAGTGCGCGGTCTCGGTGCTCTCGTGCGGCGCGACGCCCGGCTGCACCTCCTCCGAGGGCGTCGCGCGGTCGACATCGATCGCCGCCCGGATCGCGGCGGCATGGTCGTCCGAGACCAGCCGCTCGACCGGGTTCTCGCCGAAGTCCGGATCGCCGAGCAGGAAGTTGCGGTCGACGAAGGCATGGCGCATCGCTTCCGCGAGGCGATGCACCGTCTCGACCGAGCCGAACCCCATCTCCCCGAGCGGCCAGCCCTCGACGATGTTGAGGATCTCGCAGATCGTGGTGCCGCCCGAGCTCGGCGGCGGGGCCGAGATGACGACGTAGCCGCGGTAGCCGCAGCGGACCGGCGCGGTCTCGCGGACCGTATAGTCGGTGAAGTCCCGGCGGCGCAGGATGCCGCCATGGGCGTCGCTGGCGGCGACGATTTTCTGCGCGATCGGGCCTTCGTAGAAGGCGCCCGGCCCACCCTCGGCGATGGCGGTGAGGGTCGCTGCGAGGTCGGCCTGCACCAGCCGCTCGCCCGCCTTCAGCGGCGCCCCGTCGCGGAAGAAGATGGCGGTGACGTTGGCCTGCGTCGCGAGATCGTCGGCGAGCCTCGCGAGGCTCGCGGCATCGGCCGCGCCGAGCGGGAAGCCGTCCTTCGCCAGCCGGATCGCCGGGGCGAGGAGCGCCGCGCGCTCCATCGTGCCGTAGTACTCCCGCATCACCTCGAGGCCGAGCACGGTACCCGGCACGCCGACCGCCTTGTAGCCGCTGACGCTCGCCCCCTTCACCGGCTCGCCGGCCGCGTCGAGATACATGTCGGGCGTCGCCGCCGAGGGCGCGGTCTCGCGGAAATTGAAGAAGGTCGTGGTGCCGTCGGCGAGCCGGAGGGTGGCGAAGCCACCGCCGCCGACATTGCCACAGCACGGATGCACCACCGCGAGCGCGTAGCCGACGGCGACGGCCGCATCGACCGCATTGCCGCCGGCCCGCAGCACCTCGATGCCGACCTCGGAGGCGAGCCGTTGCGAGGAGACCACCATGCCGTTGGCGCCGACGACCGGTGGCTCCGATGCGGCCCCGGCCGACCCGGCGGGCACCAGCGCCAGCGATGCAAGTAGAAGCAAGCTCAGTGCGCGCATCGTCATGGCCACGATCCCGATCGGTTCATCCCGGCGAGGCTAGCGCGCCGCCGCGCCCCGGTCAGCCACGATCTTCGCCAGCCGCACCCGCGCCGCCGCTCAGGCGACGAGCAGGTCGGGATCGCCGATGGCGAAGTCCTTGTGGTCGATATCGACCTTCTTGCCGACCTTGGCGAACAGCACCTGCTTGGCGCCGCCCTTGCCGTCGGCGTCGTAGTAGATCTTGCCCTTGCTGACGATCAGGTGGTCGTTCTTGTCGCCCGCCTTCTTGCCGTACGAGATCTCCTTCTTGCTCACCTTCGGACCGAGCGCGCCGAAGAGGTCCTGGTCGAGGAAGATCTTGTCCTTCTTGTGCTTGAAGTCCTTGAGCTTGTCGGCATTGGCCGCATCGAGCGCGTCCCTGAACACGAAGGTGTCCTTGCCGCCTCGGCCGAGCAGCTTGTCCTTGCCGAGGCCACCCGAGAGGATGTCGCCGCCATCGCCACCGTCCAGCGTGTTCCTGCCGGCACCGCCGACGAGGATGTTGGCGAACTCGTTGCCGGTGCCATTGATCTTCGCCGGCCCGTCCAGCACCAGGTTCTCGACATTGTCGCCGAGCACGTAGGAGATCGTGCTGACCACGGTATCGCTGCCCTCGCCCGCGGATTCGTTGACGACGTCGCCGGCATTGTCGACGAAATAGGCGTCGTCGCCGGTCCCGCCGCTCATGATGTCCGCGCCGAGGCCGCCGGCGAGCGCGTCGTTTCCGCCCTTGCCCTCGAGCCGGTTGTTGCCGGCATTGCCGACGATGGTGTTGGCGAGCCCGTTGCCGGTGCCGTTGATGTTGGCCGACCCGGCGAGGCCGAGGTGCTCGACATTGGCGCCGAGCGTGTAGGAGATGGTGCTGATGACCGTGTCAGTGCCCTCCCCGGGATTCTCCGCCACCCCGTCGCCGGCATTGTCGACGAAATAGGTGTCGTCGCCGCTGCCGCCCTGCATGATGTCGGCACCGGTCTTGCCGTCGATCCGGTTGTTCCCGCCATTCCCGACGATGTAGTTGGCGAGATCGTTGCCGGTGCCGTCGGCCGCCCCGCCGGAGAGCACGAGGGTCTCGACGTTCGCCGGAAGCGCATAACTCACGGTGCTGAAGACGACATCGTCGCCTTCGTCGGCATTCTCGACCACGACATCGCCGGCATTGTCGACGCCGTATGCATCGCCGCCGCCGCGACCCAGCATCAGATCGGCGCCCGTGCCGCCGTCCAGGGTGTCCGCCTGCCCCTGCCCGAGCAGCGTGTCGCTGCCGCCGAGGCCGTGGACCTCGGCGCCATCGACGCGGCTGGTGATGACGTTGTCGGCACCATCGCCGAGGATCGGGCTGGTCCGCGGATCGAAGATCGTCGCATAGAGCTCGACGTCGGTGGGGGCGTCGTCGACATCTTCCGAGC
>JAEVZM010000615.1 GCA_023392225.1 Pseudomonadota bacterium | reverse complement strand
CACATCCTGGTCAACGGCCAGCGCGGCTACCATGGCGTGGCGACCGTCTCGCGCGTGCCGTTCACCGCCACCGACCGGCGCGGCTTCTGCGACAAGGGCGACGCCCGTCATGCGGTGGTGACGATCGCCGACGGCGCCGACGACATCCAGCTCCACAACTTCTACATCCCCGCCGGCGGCGACGAGCCCGACCCGGCGATCAACCCCAAGATCGCCCACAAGCTCGCCTTCCTCGACGAGATGAAGGGCTGGCTGACCGGACACGAGACGGCGCGGAAGGCGGTGCTGGTCGGCGACCTCAACATCGCCCCGCTCGAGACCGACGTGTGGTCGCACAAGCAGCTGCTGCGGGTCGTCAGCCACACGCCCATCGAGACCGAGCGCTTCGAGAGCGTGCGGGCCGCGGGCGGCTGGGTCGACGCGGTACGCCATTTCGTGCCGCCGGAGGAGAAGCTCTACACCTGGTGGAGCTATCGCGCCGCCGACTGGGCAGCGGCGGACAAGGGCCGGCGGCTCGACCACGTCTGGGTGACGCCGCATCTCCGCGGCCGGCTCGAAGGGGCCGAGGTCGTGCGCGCCGTGCGCGGCTGGACGCGTCCCTCGGACCACGTGCCGGTGATCGTCCGGCTCGGCCCGGAGACGGCGCCCGCTTGACAGGATACCCCGCCGGCGTGAAATGGCCGGCGAGGCTACCGGAGCGGTTCCATGGACACGAAGGTGCTGGGCGATGCCCCGGCGATGCCGATGGGCAATATCTACCAGATCTGGAGGGACTACCTGAAGGACGTCAGGACCCAGGAGAGCCCGCAGGATCTCTTCCACGATCTCCTCAATCTTGACGGGCACGGTTCGCCGAAGTCGCGCGGAAACGACGCCATGTTCGCCTCGGCCGCGCCGGAGCCCTTCGACTGGAGCGATGCCGGCGGCAGCGGCGATGGCCACGGCAGGGATGGCGGCCACCATGGCGGCGCGCACGAAGGGCATGACGGTGGAAGCCTGACCGCGGCCCTGTCGCTGTTCAACGGCTTCGGGCACGGCGATCTCGACTTCTGAGACCGCCGAGCGGCGCTAGGCGTTGAGCGCCGTGTAGCGCTCGCGGGTGAGCAGCGTGTCGACGTGCTCGATGTAGCGGCGGCGCGCGAGGCAATACACCATGTTGGTGCCGATCTGCTCGAAGCCGAGTTTGTTCTGGACCCGGCGAGAGGCCGGGTTGTCATGGAAGAAGCCCGAGCGGACCACGTCGAGTTTCTCGACGTGGAAGAGATGGGCGAGGAAGGCACGGCCGGCCTCGGTGGCGTAGCCCTTGCCCCAGGCGGGTCGGGCCAGCCAGTAGCCCAGCTCCCGGTCGGTCCTGAGACCCGTGAGCCCGAGGCCGCCGACCACGCCGTCCGAATCGCGGATGGTGAGGGCGATGTTGCGGCCACCATTCTCCCGGCACGCGGCGAGGAAGCTCTCCGCGTCGCTGCGCCGGTAGGGGTGGGGCACGCGCGCCAGCATCTTCGACACCTCGAAGTCGTCGATGCCGGCGACGATGCCGTCTAGGTCGTGCTCCGCCACGGAACGGAGCGCGAGGCGCTCCGTCTCGATGTGGATGTCAGGCGGCATTGTTGAGCGACTCATCACCATGATCCCGCGATTCGGTGCCCCAGGACTTGAGGCTCGCCCAGTTGCGCCGCTCGAGCACGAAGCGCTCGACCGGAACCGCGCCGAAGGCGGTGGGCGAGCGCACCATCCCGGTCTCCCGGAACTGGAACCCGCACTTCTCGATCACCCGCCGGGCCCGGCCGTTGCTGACCCGGTTGGAGCACCACAGCACCGAGATGCCGGTCTCGCAGAAGGCGCGGTCGATGACGGCGTGAGTCGCCTCGGTTGCGTAGCCGAGGCCCCAGTGCTCCTCGCCGATCCAGGTCGCGACCTCGACCGCGCCGCGCCGGTCGGCCATCACGCCGTAGCCGGCGAGGCCGACGATGTTGCCGGTCCGCCGCTCGATCACGGTGAACGACTCACCCTCGCCCTTGCCGTGGCTGCCGGGGGCGGCGGCCAGGTTGCGGGCGATGCCCGGGTTGGCTGCGAGGCGGACGATCACGGCGCGATCGGCCTCGCCGGGGCGCCGCATCAGGAGCCGTGGCGTCCTGATCGGCGCTGTCCGTTCAAAGATCTCGTCGGAGTCTCCGTCCTGTCTGTCCCGCATGGCAACCTCCTGGGAGCGGCAAAGAAAAAGGGGAGATGGTGCCCCATCTCCCCGGTCTGAACCGCTCTATAAGCCGCCGGGTCGATGAGACGCCGGCGGTTGAGGTGCCGGCTTTATTCTGCAGCCTCCATGGCCGGATTTACCGACACATAGGTGCGACCGCCGGCTTTCGTCTGGAACGAGACGGTGCCGTCGGTGGTGGCGAAGATCGTGTGGTCCTTGCCCAGGCCGACGTTCTGGCCGGGATGCCACTTGGTGCCGCGCTGGCGCACGATGATGTTGCCGGAGACGACTGCCTCGCCGCCGTACTTCTTCACGCCGAGACGGCGACCAGCAGAATCGCGACCGTTGCGCGAGGAGCCGCCTGCTTTCTTGTGGGCCATTGGTCCGGTCCTTCCTTAAACTCTGGCGTTAGCTCTGGGCCGCCGCGGGCGCGCCGGTGAGGATGTCGGTGATCCGCACCTTGGTCAGCCACTGGCGATGGCCACGGGTCCGCCGCGAGTTCTTGCGGCGACGCTTCTTGAAGATGAGAAGCCGCGGGCCGCGGGTCTGCTCGACGATCTCGCCGGTGACCGTGGCACCGGAGACGGTCGGCGCACCGAGGGTCGGCTCGGCGCCATCGGCCCCGCCGACCAGCATGACCTGGTCGAAGGAGATGGTGTCGCCGGCTTCACCCTCGAGCTTCTCGATGGTGATGGGTTCGGAGGGAGAGACCCGGTACTGCTTCCCGCCGGTCTTGATGACTGCGAACATGGTCGTATCCAGATGTCCGGTCCCGGTCTCATCGACCGGGGGGCACTTGAGGCCCGAAATTCAAAGAAACGGAAGGGCGCGTCCCGCAAAGGTCGCGCCTGCTCGCGGCGAGTTATAGGGATGGCGGCGGTTGTGTCAAGGAAAGAGAGGCGCCGAACCGCTCCGGCGCCCCTCGGGACTCGATGAAACCTCCCGCCTCAGCGCCCGCGATCGTACTCCAGCGGGTCTTCGCCGTAGTTGTTGGGGCCGCGGGTACCCTCGCTCGCCCAGAACACGATCAGCACGATGATGCCGATCAGCGGGATGAAGATCAGCCACCACCACCAGCCGGTGCGGTTGGTGTCGTGCAGGCGCCGGACCGCCACCGAGATCGACGGCAGGAAGACGGCGAGAGAGAAGATGCCGGCGAGCGGCGAGAAGTTCGTCTGGGCAGAGAAGCCCTCGGGGCCGACCACCGTCGTGCCGAACAGGGCCATGTCGATGGCGCCGAGTATGATGCTGGTCACGAACGTGAAAAGCACCCACCACCAGAATTCCGAGCGCGGTGCACGGCCGGAAAAGGTGACGTACTTCGAGAAGTTATTCTTGATTGCTTCCGCAAATCCCATGGTTGAGAGATCCCCCGTCTTCCCCGTGTCGCAGATGACGCCAAAGTACGGAATGCAAGTAAACAGAGTGTGAGTATTGGGCCGACCTGTCAATTGTAGTTGTTGTCGAGCTCCGGGGGATGCTTTTGCGCGGCGCGGCGCCCGCGGTTTCGCCGCGCGGCCCAGCGCGCTAGAACGGCCGCAGTTGTAGTCGGTCAGCGATGGGCGTGCGGTCAGGATGAGCGAGAACCAGGTGGAGATGCTTCGGGTCGGCGAAGCGGCGTCGGCCCGCGATATCGCGGTGCTGCGCCGAACGGGGGCGGGGCCCGGACTGTTCTGGCTGGGCGGATTCGCCTCCGACATGCGCGGATCGAAGGCCGAGGCGCTCGATGGCTTCGCGGCTACGAGCGGGCGGGCCTTCACCCGATTCGACTATTCCGGCCATGGCGCCTCGGGCGGAGCCTTCGCCGAGGGCACCATCTCGCGCTGGCTCGAGGAGGCGCGGGCGGTGTTCGCGACGACCGAAGGGCCACAGGTGGTGGTCGGCTCGTCGATGGGCGGCTGGCTGGCGCTCCTCCTCGCCGAATCGCTCCGGACGACGGGGCGGGTGGCGGGCCTCGTCCTGATCGCCCCGGCGGTCGACATGACCCGGGCGCTGATGTTCGACGAGATGACCAAGGCGCAGAAGAAGGAGCTTGCCGAGGCGGGCGCCGTCGCCCTGCCGAGCGACTATTCCGCCGCCGGCTACACGATCACTAAGGCGCTCATCGACGACGGCGAGGCGCACCTCTTCGGCGAGCGGCTGATCGAGACCGGCTGCCCGGTGCACATCCTCCAGGGCGTCGAGGACAGCGACGTGCCGTGGCAGCACGCGACGGCGCTGGTGTCGCGGCTCGCCAGCGACGACGTTGTGCTGACCCTGGTCAAGGACGGCGACCATCGCCTGTCGCGACCCGAGGACCTTGCGCGCATGATCGCCGCGGTCGAGGGCGTGACCGAGATGGAGTGAGGCGCACCGCGCCTCATTCGACTCGACCGTTGCGGCGCCGTACAGAATCGCCATTTATCAGGGTGCATTGGACTAAATGCGCTTTATTGGTGTATTACTACCTTTGGCTGTGGCCTTTCGCTGCAGTATCCAAGGGAGGAACAAGATGGTTTCGCGAAGCCAGGCTCTTGCAGTGGGACTCATTGCCTCCACCATGGTTTTCGGGGCGAGCATGGCCTATTCCGCCCATGAGGTCGGGCATCTCAGCAAGGTCGAGGCCAACCATGACATGATGCCGCCGGGCGAGCGTCTCAAGGTGACGGGCATGATCACCGCGCCCGCTCCGTGTTTTACGGCGACCGTATCGAAGAGCGACAAGGTCGGACTTCCCGAGACGCTCTATCTCCAGGTCGAACTGGTCGAGTCGAGTGACGGGTGCGCCCGGGTCCTGACCGATATCGAGTTCAGCTATTCGGAGGACCCTTACGCCGGCGGCCACAATGAGGTGACCGTCGCCTCGGAGAGCGATGAGGTTACGGTGAAGATCGGGACGACGAAGTAGCTTCTCGTTCCAGGCGCCCGACAGCGGGGCGCATCGTCCGCTGTCGGGTGGCGTCCATACTCCCGCCAAGACCGGATCCCGCCTCTTGGCGGGTCATTCACGGCCCGGGGACGGCAAGGCGATGGGGTTCCGCAACCGACGTTTCTTCGCGGGCGAAACGGGCTCCTGACAGGACGGTGTCGGCAGGCGTGGGAGACGGGGGCGGTTCAGTCCGCTCTCGTCCGAAGGGACCCGCCATGAAGCTCGCCTCCACCCGCCTGATCGCGGCCGACATCAAGGCCATGGTCGCGTTCTACGAGATGGTCACCGGCCGGAAGGCCGAGTGGCTGGCGCCGGTCTTCGCCGAGATCGTCACGCCCGGCGCGACCCTCGCCATCGGCGCGGTCGAGACCGTGCCGCTGTGGGCGGAGGGCAGCGCCGAGCCCGGCGCCAACCGCACCGCCTGCCTCGAGTTCCAGGTCGAGGACGTCGATGCCGAGTACGAGCGCCTCAAGGATAAGGTGGCGCTGGTGCATGGCCTCAAGACGATGCCCTGGGGCAACCGGACGTTCCAGTTCCGCGACCCCGAGGGCACCGCGGTATCGCTCTACATGCCGGCCACCGAAGCGGCGAAACAGCGCTTCGCGGGACGCTGAGGCGCGGCAGTAACAGGCGGCCCGGCCGCGAAGCACGCTGTGATCTCCGCCTACGCCGCCACGGCCGCGCCGTCGGAACGCGGGTCGGAGGCGCCGAGGAAGCGGCCGTCGGGGCGGCGGAGCACCATGCCGGCATGGCCCATGGCGTTGGCATAGGGCTTGTCGAGGATGACGAGGTGGTGCCCGGCGCGCTCGAGCGCGGTGAGGAGGTCCGGGTCGAAGCGGTTCTCGACCTCGACGGCGGACTGGTCGCCTTCGCCCCAGGTGCGGCCCCAGCGCCAGCGTGGCCGGTCGATCGCCTCGCCCGGCTCGAGGCCGAACAGGGCATGGCGGGTGAAGATCGCCGCCTGGAACTGCGGCTGGCCGTCGCCGCCCATCGTGCCGTAGGTGAGGGTGCGGCCGTCCCTGAAGCGGGCGAGCGGCGGGTTGAGCGTGTGGAACGGCCTCCGCCCGGGAGCGAGCGCCCGATGCGAGCGAGGGTCGAGCGAGAAGCCGACGCCGCGGTTCTGCCACAGCATGCCGGTGCGCGGCAGGACGACGCCCGAGCCGAACTCGAAATAGACCGACTGGATCAGCGAGACGGCGAGGCCGTTGCCGTCGACCGCGCCCATCCACACGGTGTCTCCCTTGGGGTCGCCGGGCGGGTACGGGGCGGCGCGGCGCATGTCGATCGCCTCGGCCTGCGCGTCGAGCCAGGACGGGGCGAGATAGGGCCCGAGCTCGCGCGAGAACAGCGGGTCGGTGACCTCGCGGTCGCGGATCACCCAGGCGCGCTTGGTCGCCTCGATGAGGCCGTGAATGTGCTCGAAGCTCTCGGCCCGCTTCACCTTCAGCCGGTCGAACAGACCGAGGA
>JAEVZM010000575.1 GCA_023392225.1 Pseudomonadota bacterium | reverse complement strand
GGGTTGCCGACGTGATGTGGCGCGACGTGGTGACGGCGACGCTGGCGACCCCGCCCGACGCGGCGCTGGCGCTGCTGCTCCACCACAATATCCGCACGCTTCCGGTGGTCGACGACGCGCGCAGGCTCGCTGGCATCGTCGGCCTCCGCGAGCTTGCCGGGGGCAGGGCGACCCTCGGCGAGGGGTTGTCGCCGGCGCGCACCGCTGATCCCGATCAGGCGGCGATGGCGCTGATTCCGCTCCTCACGGACGGGCGGTCGCATGCCGTGGTGGTGGTCGATGCCGAGCGCCGGGTGGTCGGCCTGGTCACCCAGACCGATCTTCTCGCCGCGCTCGCCCGGACGCTTGCGGCCCCGGCCGTCGCCGCGGCGTGAGGCGACCCCTCGCGTTGCCGCTCAGTAGGCGCGGCTGATGCAGAAGTCGACGGCCTCGAGGAGGGCCGAGCGCCAGGCCGAATCGGGGAAGGGGGCGAGGGCGTCCCGCGCCACCACGCCGAAATGGCGGGCGCGGTTGATCGTGTCCTCGATCGCGCCGTGGCGCTGCATCAGCGCGATGGCGTGCTCGAGGTCGCCGTCCTCGATCTTGCCCTCGACCAGGACGCGCGACCAGAAGGCGCGGTCCTCGTCCGAGCCGCGGCGATAGGCGAGCACCACCGGCAGGGTGATCTTGCCCTCGCGGAAATCGTCGCCGACCTTCTTGCCGAGATCGGCCGAGGAGCCGCCATAGTCCAGCGCGTCGTCGATCAGCTGGAAGGCGAGGCCGAGATTGGTGCCGTAGGAGCGGAACGCCGCCCGGTCGTCGCGGCCGCGGCCGGCGATGGTCGGCCCGACTTCGGCGGCGGCCGAGAACAGCGCCGCGGTCTTGGCGGCGATCACGGCGAGGTACTCGTCCTCGGTGGTCGACATGTTCTTGGCGGCCGAGAGCTGCATCACCTCGCCCTCGGCGATCACCGCCGCGGCGTTGGAGAGGATGTCGAGCGCGTCGAGCGAGCCGACCTCGACCATCATCTTGAAGGCCTGGCCGAGCAGGAAGTCGCCGACGAGCACGCTCGCCTGGTTGCCCCAGACCATGCGCGCGGCGAGCTTGCCGCGGCGGAGGTCGCTCTCGTCGACGACGTCGTCGTGGAGGAGGGTGGCGGTGTGCATGAACTCGACGCTGCCGGCGAGCGTGACGTGGCCGTTGCCGCGATAGCCGCACATCGCCGCCGAGGCGATGGTCAGCATCGGCCGCAGCCGCTTGCCGCCGGAATCGATCAGGTGGCGCGCCACCTCGGGGATCATGCCGACATCCGAGCCGCAGCGGTCGAGGATCAGCTCGTTGACGCGCTCCATCGCGTCGCGCGTTGCCTCGACCAGCGGCGCGATGCTCGCCGCCGCCTTCCGCTTGCCTTCGTCCAATGAGACGACCACGCCCACCCGGTGATGCTCCTGTCACTTCTGTCTGCCGCACCATATGGAGCGCAACAGCCCGGGACAAGGGAGCGGTCGCGGCGGAATGCCGCGTGGGCCTCCTGCCATCCGCGTCGCGGATTGGCGGATTCGCGCGCTTTCTGTGATTTTCCGGTTGCCGCAGGCGTCACTGCACCGATATCGGTAGGGTCCAGCTTCCGGGTGAGGGCGTGATGGAAGAGATCCTCAGGACCAACGACATCGTGCTCATCTCGTTCGTCGAGACGCTCTTCAAGGAGGCGGGCCTCCATTATTTCGTCGCCGACCAGAACATGAGCGTTATCGAGGGCTCGCTTGGCATCCTGCCGCGCCGGGTGCTGGTGCCCGCCGACGAGGTGGAGCAGGCCCGCCGGCTGCTGCGCGAGGCCGGCGTCGGCGACGAGCTCGAGAAGCCCAAGGGCAAGGCGTGAGCAGTCGACGCGGGACATCGCGGCTATGGCGTCGACTGCGGAAATTCCGTATATATCGTCGTGATGGAAGGGCGCTTCGACCCTGCCAAGGATGCGGCCAATCGTGACAAGCACGGTCTGCCGCTGTCCTTCGGGGAGCGCCTCTTCGAGGACGAGGCGTATCTGATCATTCCGTCCATTCGCCCCATGGATGGCGAGGAACGGTTCAAGATCGTCGGCAGCGTTGAAGGAAAGCTGTTCACCGCGGTCTTCACGTGGCGCGACGGGAGCCCACGCTTCATCTCGGTACGACGGAGCAACGATGGTGAGGAAAGAGCGTATCGCACTTCCGGCTGATCCCGCCGATCTAGAGGACTTCGATGTCTCGGTGGAGGCGATGGACCGGGCCCACCGGTCGCGGCTGATCCGCATGACCCGGACCGCGCTCGGCCTGTCGCAGGAGGATTTCGCCACGCGTTTCCACGTCCCGGTCGGCACCCTCCGCGACTGGGAGCAGGCGCGCGTCACCGCGCCGGACTTCGCGGTCGCCTATGTGCGGGTGATTGCCCGGCATCCCGACATGGTGACCGAGGCGGTCGGATGACGCCGCTTGGGGACCGGCAGTCGTGAGCGCCGGGGAGCGAGAGGCCTCCCCGCAGTCCCCGAGCCCTGACGCGCGCCTCACCGTCGACGCCTTTCTCGGCGGCCGGGTCGAGGCGGTGCAGCCGGCGAGCGGCCATCACCGCGCCGGGCTCGAGGCGGTGCTGCTCGGCGCCTCGCTCGATTCGCGCATCTCCGGCACCGTCGTCGACCTCGGGGCCGGGGCCGGCGTCGCCGGCTTCTGCGCCGCCGCCCGCTGCCGGCAGGCCAAGGTGGTGCTGGTCGAGCGCGAGCCGGAGC
>JAEVZM010000532.1 GCA_023392225.1 Pseudomonadota bacterium | reverse complement strand
GTCGCCGACACCGCGACGCTGGTCATTGAGCGCGGCCGGCCGGCCGATGCCATCATCCGGGTCGCCGCCCGCGAGGGCTGCGACCTGATCGTGCTCGGCATCGCCCGCGACGAGCCGTTCGGCCGCTACAGCCTCGGCGGCACCGACGACCGACTGCTGCGCGGGTCGCCGGCGCCACTGCTCATCGTCAAGGGCCGCGCCAGGCGGCCCTACGAGCGGATCGCGATCGCGACCGACTTCTCGGATTCGTCGCGCCATGCCCTCGACGCCGCCTTCCGGCTGTTCCCCGAGCAGCACCTGACGCTGCTGCACGCCTACGATCCGCCGATGGAGAACCTCGCACCGGACCCCGCCGTCTATCGCCGCGCCGCGCGGACGGCGGCCATCGCCGCGGCGCTGGAGTTGATCGCGGAGAGCGCACGGCCGGAGGGTCGTCCCGAGCCCGGGATCTTCGTCGAGCACGGCGACGCGGCCGAGGTGCTGCGGGACTATGTCGACGAGGGCAAGGCCGACCTCGTCGTCCTCGGCACCCATGGACGGAGCGCGATCTACGAGATCTTCCTCGGCAGCACCGCCAAGCGGATTCTCGACCACCTGCCCTGCGACGCGCTGGTGGTGCGCGAGCCGAAGGCGGTCGCCGAGGGCTGACGGCTACTGGAACGCGGTCTCGGCGAAGCTGCGGAGCTTGCGCGAATGCAGCCGCTCGGGCTCCATCGAGCGGAGCTTCTCCATGGCGCGGATGCCGATGTCGAGGTGCTGGCCCACCTGGCGGCGGTAGAAGTCCGACGCCATGCCGGGAAGCTTCAGCTCGCCATGGAGCGGCTTGTCCGAGACGCAGAGCAGCGTGCCGTAGGGGACCCGGAAGCGGAAGCCGTTGGCGGCCACCGTCGCCGACTCCATGTCGAGCGCCACCGCCCGCGACTGCGAGAAGCGCTGCACCGGCTCGCGGTGGTCGCGTAGCTCCCAGTTGCGGTTGTCGATGGTGGCGACCGTGCCGGTGCGCATGATTCGCTTGAGCTCGTAGCCGGACAGGCCGGTGACCTCGGCCACCGCCTCCTCGATCGCCACCTGCACCTCGGCGAGCGGCGGGATCGGCACCCAGGTCGGCAGGTCGGCGTCGAGCACGTGGTCCTCGCGCACATAGCCGTGGGCAAGGACATAGTCGCCCAGCGCCTGGCTGTTGCGGAGCCCGGCGCAGTGGCCGAGCATCAGCCAGGCATGCGGCCGCAGCACGGCGATATGGTCGGTGATGGTCTTGGCGTTGGACGGGCCGACGCCGATGTTGACCATGGTGATGCCCATGTGACCAGCCCGGGTCAGGTGATAGGCGGGCATCTGCGGCAGGCGCTCCACCGGATGGCCCGAGACCGGCGCCTCGGCACCGGAGGGCGTCAGCAGATTGCCCGGCTCGACCAGGCTCTCGTAGCCCCCGTCCCCGGCGGCCATCATCAGGCGGGCCTTGGTGACGAACTCGTCGATGTAGAACTGGTAGTTGGTGAAGATCACGTAGTTCTGGAAATGCTCGGGCGCCGTCGCGGTGTAGTGCGGCAGGCGATAGAGCGAATAGTCGATCCGCGACGCCGTGAACGGGGCGAGCGGCATCGGCACGCCGGGCGCCGCCTGGTAGGTGCCGTTGACGATGGCGTCGTCGACGATGGCGAGATCGGGCACGTCGAACAGGTCGCGCAGCGGCCGCTCGATGCGGTCGGACAGCTCGCCCTCGACATGAATGCCGTCGGGAAAGGCGAAGTGGAGCGGGATCGCCTCGCTCGAGGGGCCGATCTCGACCGGAACACCGTGATTGCGGATCAAGAGGCGCAGCTGCTCGAGCAGATAGTCCCGAAACAGCGCCGGACGGGTGATGGTGGTGGCATACACGCCCGGCCCCGCGACGTGGCCGTAGGACAGCCGCGAATCGATCTGGGCGTAGGTCGCGGTCTCGATCAACACCTCGGGATAGGTCGCCCGCACCCGGTTGGGCAGCGTTCCGTCCCGCAGCAGCCGCTGGAACTGCTCGCGCAGGAACGCGGTGTGCGTGTCGTAGATGAGCTCAAGCCGCGCGAAGGCAGCCTCGGCGTCGTCGAAGCGCTCGGCCGGAATGCGCTTGGGGGTAAGGATCGAACCGGGATCAGGCATGGCGCCCGCAAGGGATGATGAGAATCGACCCGCCGGACGTGCGGCGGGCCGCCTGGGTCTATCGCGCGGCGCTCAGCTCTTCAGCGTCGCCTTGAGGGTGATGCTGGGAACGCTGGCCAGCGCCTTCGACACCGGGCAGATCTCCTTGGCCTTCTCGGCGGTCTCCTGGAACGCCGCATCGGTGATGCCGGGAATCTCGGCCTCGACCTCGAGCGCAATCCCGGTGATGCCGACACCGGCCTCGATGGTCACCGCAGCCGTGGTCTTGATGCTCTTCGGCGGGTTGCCCGCGGCGGTGAGCAGGCCCGAGAGCTGCATCGAGTAGCAGCCGGCGTGAGCGGCGGCGATGAGCTCTTCCGGATTGGTCCCGTTGCCGGTCTCGAAGCGCGAGGCAAAGGTGTAGCTGCCCTTGAAGGTGCCGAACGCAACCTCGCCGTTGCCCTCCTTGAGGGATCCCTTCCACTCCGCATTCGCCTTTGAAACAATCGCCATCGTCGCCTCCCTTGGCTTCTGAACACCTCTAACCGTCTAGAGGATGGCGCGGGAAAAGCCAATTAGAAGGGCCAGGCCCGTCGCCCGCACCCGGGGAGGCGCGGATGCCCACGAAGCCCTGCTGCCCTCGGCAGCGCGCCGGATGACGCACTCCCGAGGGCAGGCTGACGGCGTCAGGGCTGCCGGGTCAGCGTGTAGCAGGCGACGACCTTGCTGGTCGGATAGAGGTGGGAGTAGCAGAGATCCATCGTGTTCTCGTCGCGCAGCGTGAACTGGTAGGTGCCGTCGTCGTCGAGGAACACGCCGGAATTGAAGGCCGGCGGCTGCAGCGCGCCAATGATCGTCTCGACGAACTTGCCTTCGGTATGTCCGGCGAATCGGGTGCCTTCCTGCTTCTCGATCACGTAGGTGAACTCGATGACGGAATCGCCGAAGGTCGGATTGTTGCCGTCCGGGAGACGGTAGGGATTGGGGCCGATGTGGACCGCCTGGGCGCCGCCCTTCCAGGTTCCGACGAGATTCGGCGCATCCTCGGCCCCGGCAGGCACCGCGAGAAGGCACGATGCACCGGCGAGCGCGCCGACCAGTCCAAGCACGAAGTGACGCATTTCTCTTTCCTTCCAATCCATCAAGGGAACTGCGACGCCGATCATATCCCAACGACGGACCCTTGCCGAGATTGTATGCAACATTGCGCGAGGCGATTGTCGCGTCACGCGGGGGCTGGCCTCGCGGAGACGGGCCGCTATGCTCGCCGCAGTCCCCGCTGAGATGAGACCGCCATGAGAATCGCTACCTGGAACATCAATGGAATCCGCGCGCGGATCGATGGCGCCGTGCAGTGGGTCAGCGAGGTCCAACCCGAGATCGTCTGCTTCCAGGAGATCAAGAGCGAGGACGGCAACTTCCCCCGCGCCGTGTTCGAAGACCTCGGCTACAACGTCGAGACTCACGGCCAGAAGAGCTTCAACGGCGTCGCCCTGCTGTCGAAGCTGCCCTTCGACGAGGTGTCGCGCGGCCTGCCGGGGGACGAGTCCGACCAGCAGGCGCGGTTCATCGAGGGCGTGTTCTCGGTGAAGGGTGGCGCGATCCGCGTCGCCTCCCTGTACCTTCCCAACGGCAACCCGGTCGGCACCGAGAAGTACACCTACAAGTTCGCCTGGATGGACCGGCTCGAGGCCTATGCCGAGGCGCATCTCGAGGCCGAGGAGATGTTCGTGCTGGCCGGCGACTACAACGTCATCCCCGACCCGATCGACGCCCGCTACCCCGAGCACTGGGTCGATGATGCGCTCTACCAGCCCGAGACCCGGGCGCGCTACCGGCGGCTGCTCAATCTCGGGCTCACCTGCGCCTTCCGGGCCTGCTCGGCGGAACCCGGCTACTATTCGTTCTGGGATTACCAGGCCGGCGCCTGGCAGCGGAACAACGGTATCCGCATCGACCACCAGCTGCTCTCGCCGCTCGCTGCGGACCGCCTCAAGGGCGCGCAGATCGACAAGCGGACACGGGGCTGGGACAAGCCGTCGGACCACGTCCCGGTGATCATCGAACTCGCCGTGTGACGCCCGTCCCAATTCATGGCATGCTTGCCCCATGCGAAGGTTGCTTGCCGCACTCGTTCTCGTCGGCGCCCTCGCGGAGGCGCCTCTTGCTCTGGCCGACTGCACATGCCGCGGCCGGGACGGGGCGGCTGTCGAGCTTGGCGGCTACACCTGCCTCAATACGGCGGAGGGGCCTCGCCTCGCCCGATGCGAGATGGTGCTGAACAACTCGAGCTGGCGGACGACCGAGGAGTCGTGCCCCGTCGCACTGTTCTCGCCGATCTCCCGTCCCCTCGCCCTCGGCCCGGCGATGGGCGCCCGGGTGGCGCTCGCCACCGACACCGACCAGATCGCCCTCCGTCTGCCGGCGTACTGAGGACCGACCGCCGCCGGCCGGCAATTGTGGCAGGACGGAGATCGTTCCGCTCCCCGACATTATGAATCCTTAACTCGGCGACGCACTGCCGCGCGCCTAACTTGTTCATCGGGAGCGAAGACCCGCCGGCCGGAGGCCAAGGGACCAACGGCGACGCGACGAGCCAGGTTCGCCCCCTCTGCGCCACGGCCGTCGTGCCATGGCCCAAGGCTCCGCCAACCCGAGCGGAGAGAAACCGACGACTGCCATGTTCACCAAGCTTGCCATTGCGGGCGCCACGCTCGCCGCCCTGACGATGCCCGTCCTCGCCGCCACCAGCCAGGCGGAGCGGAGCGGGATGCGGACCGAAGGACAGTGGTTCGTCCTCCAGGATGCCGGGGGAACGCAGTGCTACGCTGCCAACCGCGCACCGGGCCCCGACGAGGGACGCGTCGCCGGTGGCTTCGCGTCGGAGCAGCAGGCCGAGGCGATGCTCTCGCAGCTGCCGGAGTGCCAGGCGAACAACGTCCAGCCCGGCAAGGACAGCACGGCGAGCAATTCCTGACGCTGCCACAGTATGCTTGCGGAG
>JAEVZM010000522.1 GCA_023392225.1 Pseudomonadota bacterium | reverse complement strand
GTCCCAGTTGACCCAGCTCTCCTGCACCAGCCGGCACTTGAGGCCGAGCTTGGCGGCGACCGCGGCGACCTGGCGGGTGTGGTTGGACTGGACGCCGCCGATGGTGACCAGCGTGTCGCAACCCTGCGCCAGCGCCTCGGGCACGAGGTATTCGAGCTTCCGCACCTTGTTGCCGCCGAAGGCGAGGCCCGAGTTCATGTCCTCGCGCTTGGCGTAGATCTCGACCTTGCCGCCGAGATGGGCCGAGAGGCGGGGCAGGGCCTCGATCGGCGTCGGGCCGAAGGTCAGCTTGTGGCGGGGAAACTTGGCGAGGTTCATCGGGCGCGGCCTCCGGTCCGGGATCGTCGCCGGAAGGATGACGGTCACGCATATCGATGGCAATTGCGTTCTCAGGACAATCGGCCGAGGATAATTCGGCCATTCGTCAGGAAAGCAGAGCTGAGATGCGTCGAGGGTCCGAGAAACAAAAGAAAAGTGTGCCGGAGACGGCGCCGGCCGTGCCACCGCTCGACCGGATCGACCGGAACATCCTCCGCATCCTCCAGGAGGACGCAGCGATCACCAATGCGGCGCTGTCGGAGCGGGTACATCTCAGCCCGGCGGCGACGCTCCGCCGGGTCGAGAAGTTGCGCGAGGCCGGCTACATCCGGCGCACGGTCGCCGTGCTCGACCCGGCGCTGATCGACATGACGACGCTGGTCATCGTCGGCGTGGTGCTCGACCGCTCGACGCCGTCCGACTTCGGCGCCTTCGAGGCGGCGGCGAAGGACATCCCCGGCTGCCTCGAATGCCACCTCGTCGCCGGCGAGTTCGACTATTTCCTCGTGCTGCGGACCCGCGACATCGCCCACTTCAACCGGCTGCACGCCGACGCGATCATCCGCCTGCCGGGCGTCCGCCAGATCCGGACGTTCTTCGTCTTGAAGGAGATTCTCTCGACGACCGCCCTGCCGGTGTGAGCGCGGTGGTTATGACCATCTTCGCGAAGATGGTCATAAACCTCGGGCGAAAGGCCTAGACCCGCATCGGCATGAGGACGTAGAGCGCGTCCTTGGAGGCGTCGTCCTGGATGAGGGTCGGCGAGCCGGGGTCGGCGAAGCGGAACTCGGCGGTCTCGGTCTCGAGCTGCGAGGTGACATCGAGCAGGTACTTCGAGTTGAAGCCGATCTCGATCGGGTCGCTGCCGTAGTCGACGCCGACCTCTTCCGTCGCGCTGCCCGAATCCGGGTTGTTGACCGAGAGCACCATGCGGCCCTCGGAGAGGGCGATCTTGACCGCCCGGCCGCGCTCGCTGGAGACGGTCGAGACCCGGTCGACGGCGCTCGCGAACTCGGCCTTGTCGACCTTCAGCACCTTGTCGTTGCCCTGCGGGATCACCCGCCCATAGTCCGGGAAGGTGCCGTCGATCAGCTTCGAGGTCAGCACCACCGAGCCGAAGGTGACGCGGATCTTGGTGTCGGAGAGCTCGACCTCGACCTCGGCCTCGGGGTCGTCCACCAGCTTCTGGATCTCGCCGACGGTCTTCCGCGGCACGATCACCCCGGCCATGCCGTTGGTGCCGTCCGGCGCCTCGAGCTGGGCCTGGGCGAGGCGGTGGCCGTCGGTGGCGACGGCGCGCAGCATCGGCGCCTCGCCGACGGTGACGAGATGGAGGTAGATGCCGTTGAGGTAGTAGCGCGTCTCCTCGGTCGAGATCGCGAACTGGGTGCGGTCGATGAGCTTGCGAAGATCGCTCGCCTTGAGGTGGAAGCGGGTCGGGAAGTCACCGGCCGTGAGGTCCGGGAAGTCGGCCTCGGGCAGCACCTGGAGGGCGAACCGCGAGCGGCCGGCCTTGACCGTCAGCTGCGAGCCGTCGCCGGTGTCGAGCGACACCTCGGCGCCGTCGGGGAGCTTCCGGACGATGTCATAGAGGATGTGCGCCGGCACCGTGGTTGCGCCCGCCTGGCCGATCTCGGCCGGCACGGTCTCGGTGATCTCGAGGTCGAGGTCCGTCGCCTTGAGGGTGAGCTTGCCGCCGTCGGCCTTGACCAGCACGTTCGACAGGATCGGGATCGTGTTCCGGCGCTCGACCACGCGGTGCACGTGGTTGAGGGACTTGAGAAGGTGCGATCGCTCGACCGTCGCGCGCATGGATATGGTCCGTTCCCCTGGGAGTGAGCCGGGCGCGCGGGGCGCGCTCCGGCGGCAATTCGGACTGAGGACACTGGCCTCTGACGGCGAAAATGGCAAGGGCCGGCGGAGCCGCGGTCCACACCTCCCGTGGCGCTGCGGCTTGATAGCGCGCGGTCCGCGGACTACATCAACCCAAGACCCGCGAAAGGCGACCGAGATGTTCATCCAGACCGAGACCACGCCCAATCCCGCCTCGCTCAAGTTCCTGCCGGGGCGCATCGTGCTCGGCTCGGGCACGGCCGAGTTCCGCAGCGCCGAGGAGGCGGCCCGCTCGCCGCTCGCCGAGCGCCTGTTCGCCATCGACGGCGTCGGCGGGGTGTTTCTCGGCGGCGAGTTCATCACCGTCACCAAGACCGACGGCGAGTGGCAGCACCTCAAGCCGGCGGTGCTCGGCGCGATCATGGAGCACTTCCTCTCCGGCATGGCGGTGATGCGCACCGAGACCGACCGGCCCGAAGGCGAGTTCTTCGCCGAGGAGGACGCCGAGACGGTGGCGACCATCAAGGAGCTGATCGAGACCCGGGTCCGCCCGGCGGTCGCCCAGGATGGCGGCGACATCACCTTCCAGGGGTTCCGCGACGGCGTCGTCTACCTCAACATGCGCGGCTCCTGCGCCGGCTGCCCGTCGTCGACCGCGACCCTCAAGCACGGCATCGAGAACCTCCTCCGGCACTACGTGCCCGAGGTCGAGGAGATCCGCGAAGTCGCGGCCTAGGCGCGATTGGCGACCGGCGCGGCACGCCGGAAGTGCCGCAAGGCGGTCAGTGGAAGCGCTCGCCGCGCGCGAGCTGGGCGATGATCTGCGCCATGCGCCGGGCCCGCGTCTCGGCGCGCTTCGCCGAGTGCAGCCGGTAGTAGATCGGGAAGAGGTTCTTCCGGTCGAGCGTCGCGAAGAAGGCCTTGGCGGCCGGCTCGGCTTCGAGAGCGTCGAGGAAGTCCTGCGGGATCGTCATGGTGGCCGATCCCTCGTAGGCGTTGTCCCAGCGTCCATCGGCCCTGGCGGCCTCGACATGGGCGAGGCCCGCCGGCGTCATCCGCCCCTCCGCGATCAGCCGGGTCGCGTGCGCGCGGTTCCTGGCCGACCAGTTCGACTTCGGCCTCCGCGGCGTCAGGCGCTGGAGGAACGAGACCTCGTCCAGCGCGCGTTTGTGGCCATCGATCCAGCCGAAGCGAATGGCCCCGACAACACAGTCCTCCCAGGTCACCGACGGCGTGCCGGACCCCTTCTTGAAGATCCGCACCCAGACGCCGCTGCTCGCCTGGTGATGGCGTTCGAGCCACGCCTCCAGCGCGGCAGGGGTCTCGAAGGCGATCGGATCGGGCTCGTTCGTGGGCATGGTCGGAAGCTCGTCGGAACCCTGGTCGGTGGCCGGCGTCAGCGCGCGCCGAAGATCGCGCTGCCGACCCGGACATAGGTCGCGCCGAAGGCGATCGCGGTCTCGAAGTCGCCGCTCATCCCCATCGACAGCTCGGGCAGGCCGAGACGCTTTGCATACTTGGCCAGGAGCGCGAAGTGCGGCGCCGGCGCCTCGTCGAAGGGCGGGATGCACATCAGCCCCGAGATGGTGAGCCCATGGACGTCGCGGCAGCGGGCGACGAAGCCCTCGACATCGCCCGGCAGGACGCCGGCCTTCTGCGGCTCGGCGCCGGTATTGACCTGGACGAGGAGCCGGAGCGTCCGGCCCTGCTTCGCCATCTCGGCAGCGATCGCCCCGGCGATCTTGTCGCGGTCGATCGAGTGGATCGCGTCGAACAGCGCCACCGCCTCGGCCGCCTTGTTGGACTGGAGCGGGCCGATGAGGTGCAATTCGAGGTCGGGGAAGCGCTCGCGGAGCGCCGGCCACTTGCCCTTCGCCTCCTGCACCCGGTTCTCGCCGAAGAGGCGCTGCCCGGCCTCGATCGCCGGCACGATGTCGGGCGCCTCGAAGGTCTTGGAGACGGCGACAAGCCGGGCCGACCCGGCCGGACGGCCGGCTTCGCGCTCGGCCGTGGCGATGCGGTCCCGGATCTCGGCGAGGTGATCGGCAGTGGCGGACGGGGCGGTCATGGTTTCGGGCGGCTCGCGGACGGATGAGGGGAGGGGTCGCACCCGGTGTGCCACCGGAGCGGGGCCGAGTTCAAGCCGCCCGCATTGATCCGGTCCCCGGGGGTAGCGCTCAATAGAGCCCCATGTTCCGCTGCATGGCATTGGCGAAGTGGGTCTGCAGCGCCGCCTGCGCGGCCGGCGCGTCGCGCCGGCGGCAGGCCTCGATGATGGTGATGTGCTCGCGGAGCGAGCGGAGCGCCAGCGGCGCCGTCAGGTTCCGGTCGAGGCGGAGGATCCGGAGGTAGTTGTGGATGCGCCGGTAGCTGGTCTCGATCAGCGGATTGCGCATGCTGGCGATGATCGCGCCGTGGAGGTTGGTCTCGAGCGCCTCGAGCTCGTCCCGGGCCTCCGCCGTCAGGCCGTCCCGCTCGATCGTCGCGATCGCGGCGAGGTGCCGTGTCTCGAGCCGCTCGATCTCGGCGGCGTCGCCGGTCTCGGCATAGCCCGCGACCGCGGCCGATTCGACGATGCCGCGGAACTGGTAGGTGTCGCGGGTCAGCTCGAAGCCGGGCTTGACGAACTCGATCCCGGCGCGGGGATGGATGGTGACCACCCCGTCGGCCTCGAGGAAGCGGAGCGCGTCGCGCAGCGGCGCGACCGGGATGCCGGTCAGCTCGACCAGCTCGTTCTGCGAGACGAACGCGCCGGCCGGAAGGCGCCGCTCGAAGACCACCGTCAAGATCCGCTCATAGGCGACGTCGCTCAGCCTGGCGCGGCCGCCATTGGCGGTCGCCGCGGCTCGGTTTCCCGGATCGGTCACTTGCATCGCATCGCCATTTGATCTACTAAAACCATAATCTGATATATCAACTCATAGCACATAGTCGATTACAATGAAGCTCACGGAGTTCCGGATCACCCGGTTTCAGTTCGCGCGGGGGCGAGTCATCGGCGACAGCCAGGTCCGGGCCGACGCCGTCAACATGGCAGCGCTGGAGCTGGTGGACGATGAAGGCCGGACCGGGCTCGGCTTCATCCAGAGCCTGTTCCGCCCGCTGCCCGAGCTCGAGGAGATCGTCCGCATCTTCGCCGGCGAGGCCTGGCCGGGGCTCGAAGGCGAGGCGCCGATCGCGCTGGTGCATCGCGTCAACCGTCCCCGCGGCGGCAACCAGCGCCCCTACAGCCTGCCGTTCGATGAGGCGATCCAGGTGGCGCTGTGGGATCTTGCCGCGAAACAGGTCGATCTCCCCCTGCACCGGTTGCTCGGCAGCCGCCGCGACCGTGTCCGCGCCTATGCGTCCGGCCTCGACTTCCATCTCGATGACAACGCTTTCGTGGCGCTGTTCGGCCACGCCGACTCGATCGGTTATAGCGCATTCAAGATCAAGGTCGGCCATCCCGATTTCGAGTGGGACCTGCACCGCCTGAGCCTCCTCGCCAAGACCGTCCGCCCCGGCGCGACGATCATGATCGACGCCAACGAGGCGTGGGGCGCGAAGGAGGCGCTGGTCAAGCTGACTGCGATCCGCGACGCCGGCTACCGCCTCCACTGGGTCGAGGACCCGATTCTCCGGACCGACATTGCCGGCCTTCGCGAGCTCCGCCACGGCGCGCCGTGGACGCTGATCAACTCCGGCGAATATCTCGACGTGGCCGGCAAGCGCGCGCTCGTCCTCGCCGGGGGCACCGACATCCTCAACGTCCATGGCCACGTCACCGACGTGATGCGCATCGGCTGGCTCTGCGCCGATCTCGGCGTGCCGGTCAGCCTCGGCAACACCTTCCTCGAGTTCGGCGTCCACATGGCCGCGGCGCTGCCCGAGGTCGAGTGGCTCGAATACTCCTTCCAGGACTTCGACCACCTGGTCGAGCAGCCGATCGAGATCCGCGACGGCTGGGCGATCGCGCCGGACCGCCCCGGCCATGGCCTGGTGCTGTCGGAGACGGCGCGGCGCGACTGGTCGCGGCCAGAGGTCCTGCCGGCCGACCAGCTCGGCCCGCCGCCGGCGAACCCGCGGCTCCCCTGATCCCCTTGGACAATCCCCTACACCGGGCCGTGGGACCCGGCGCCTGAGTGAACCAGAACGAAAAGCGGAGGAAGATCGATGACACGACTGGGAAAGGCGGCGGCCCTTGCCGCCCTCACCGTGGCGGTGCCGGCGCTGCTGGCGGGCTCGGCCCTTGCCGCGGACAACGCCATCACCGTCTGGGCCGACGCGACGCGGCAGCCTTCGGTCGAGGCGTTCCAGAAGGCGCATCCCGAGATCACCGTGGACCTCATCGTCGATGACGGCTCGTCGGGCGCCTCGGGTACCTTCCAGACCAAGATCGGCCTCGCCGACCAGGCCGGCGACGGTTGGCCGGACGTCGTGTTCTCGACCCAGAACAACGACGCCGCCTGGGCGGCCCGCGACATGAACGGCCAGCAGGCCTTCGCGATGCCGCTCAGCGAGGGGTTCCTGTCCAAGGAGTTCCTAGACGGCTTCACGCCGGGCGCCCTTGATCCCGTCACCGTCGACGGCGTCGTCTACGGGCTCCGCAACGACCTCGCGCCGGTGCTGTTCTGGTACAACAAGGCGCTGCTCGACCAGTTCGGCTATGCGCCGCCGAAGACCTGGGAGGAGTACCAGGCGCTCGGCGACAAGCTGGCGGCGGAGCATCCCGGCTACTTCCTCGGCGCGATCGGCGACGCCTTCGAGGCGCCCTACATCTACTACTGGAGCGGCGAGGCGCCGGTGTTCCAGGTCGAGGGTGACGCGTTCAAGTCGGACGTGAACGACCCGAACACCAAGAAGGTAAGCGACCTCCTCGATCACATGCTGGCCAACGGCACGATCACGCAGGACAGCGTGTTCGGCGCCGCCTTCGTCGAGAAGGCCGACAAGCTGGTCGCCATCCCCGGGCCGGCCTGGTACTCGGGCGCGCTGTTCCAGAACCCCGCGGGCGTCAACGCCAAGCCCGGCGACTGGGTCGCCGCGCCGCCGCTCTTCTGGGAGAACGGCGACAAGGTCACCGGCAATGTCGGCGGCGGCGTCTGGTACGCTTCGAGCCATACCGAGAATCCCGAGGCGGTGAAGACGTTCCTCGAGTTCGTCGTCACCAACGAGGAGACGGCCGGCACCGGCGGCCTTCCGGCCTATGCCGAGGCGGCGAAGAAGTGGCTGGAGAAGCAGGCTGCAAGCGGCTTCTATGCCGGCGACTTCCCGGCGGCGATCTCGACCGCCGCGTCGAGCGTGTGGAGCGGCTGGGGCTATCCCAACTTCTCGCCGGAGACCGCCTGGGCCAAGATCATGACCCCCGGCCTCGCAGCCGGCAAGACGATCGCCGAGCTCTCGGCCGACTGGGAGCAGGAGATGAAGAACGAGGCGCAGGTGGTCGGCTACGAGGTCGACTGATCGATCCTGCCCCGATCGCCAGGAGCGTGACGTGAGCGCGCCGACCAACACGGTTGCCCGCCCCGGGAGCGGCGGGCAACACTCCCGTCCGGCCCGGGCCGAGACCGTCGAGCGTGCCCAGGCGCGCGTCGGTCTCGCCTTCGTCAGCGGCTACACCCTGTTCCTGATCGTCTTCGGCGTGCTGCCGACGCTCTATGCGATATACCTCGCCTTCACCAAGCGCGGCGCCTTCGTCGGCTTCTCCAACTTCGCGAAGGTGTTCAAGGACTTCCGCTTCCTGCCCGCGGTCGAGCATGTCGGCCTCTATCTGCTGGTCTGGCTGGTCAGCCTCGTCGTCCTCGTGGTGCTGCTCGCCATCGTCGTCCACGCGGTCGGCTCGCGCTGGTTCTCGGCGAGCGTCCGCTTCGTCTACTACATCCCCTGTGCGCTGGCCGGCGCCTCGAGCGTGATGCTGTGGCTGTTCGTGCTCGATCCCTCGGTCAGCCCGGTCGCCTCCCTCCTCCGCCTCTTCGGGATCGGCTCCTTCGTCGAATCGGTCCAGGCCGACCGGCTGCCCTTCACGCTGGCGGTCATCGCCTTCTGGACCGGCGCCGGCGGCTGGATCGTGATCATGTACGGGGCGCTCAACAACATCAGCCGCGAGCTGATCGAGGCGGCGCGCGTCGACGGCGCCGGTCCGATCCGCACCGCCTGGTCGATCCAGATTCCGCTGCTCCGGAAGTGGATCGCCTACATGGTGATCCTCTCCTTCGCCGGCGGCACCCAGCTCTTCGTCGAGCCGCGCGTGCTGTCGCAGGCGAGCCGCGGCGTCGTCTCGCAGGACTATTCGCTCAACCAGCTCGCCTTCCTCTACGCGTTCAAGCAAGCCGACTTCAACGGCTCGGCGGCGATCTCGCTGGTCCTCCTCGTCGTCGCCCTCGCCCTCAGCATCGTCTTCGTCTTCCGGGGAGGCCTCTTTGACCGGACGTGACGCCGCGGTCGCGGGACACGCCCAGACGCCGGGCGACTGGCTCAGGCGGGTCCTGGTGATCCTCCTCCTCCTCGTCTTCGTGGCGTTCTTCGTGGTGCCGCTGGTCTGGCTCCTGATCGCGCCGACCAAGACCGACCGCCAGCTCCTCCTCGACGCGCCGTTCTCGATCGGCGATGTCGCGACCTTCGCCGACAACTGGCAGACGCTGATGACCTTCCAGGGCGGGCTGCTGTGGACGTGGATCGGCAATTCCGCCTTCTACTGCCTGTCGGCGCTGGCGATCACGCTCGTGATCAGCATTCCCGCCGGCTATGCGCTGGCGCTGACCGAGTTTCCCGGCCGGCGCACGCTCCTCGTGACGACGCTGGTGGTGATGCTGGTGCCGAGCACCGCGCTGGTCCTGCCAATCTTCCTCGAGTTGAGCGCGGTGCGGCTGATCGGCAGTCCGCTGGCGGTGATCCTGCCGTTCTCGTTCTTCCCGTTCGGGGTCTACCTCACCTACATCTACTTCTCGACGGCGGTGTCGCGCGACCTCCTCGACGCCGCCCGGATCGACGGCGCCGGCGAGTTCCAGGTGTTCTTCCGGGTGGCCATGCCGCTCGCCACGCCGGTGATCGCGCTGGTCAGCTTCTTCAGCTTCACCAGCAACTGGAACAACTACTTCCTGCCCTATGTGGTGGTGCCGGGACGGAAGGCCCCGATCCAGGTCGGCCTCGCCGAGCTGCTCTCCAACGTTCCCGCCTTCAACCCCACCAACGCCGCCTCGACCACCATATCGCTGTCGGCGCTGGCGCTGGCGACGCTGATCGCCATCGCCCCGGTGATGGTGGTGTTCCTGTTCGCCCAGCGCTTCCTGGTCTCGGGGCTGACCGAGGGCGCGACCAAGGGCTAGCGCCCCGGCGCGCGGTCACCCGAGCGGGATGACGTCCACCGCCTGGTCGGTGGTCTGGGTGCCGGCCGTCCACAGCACGCCCTTGACCGGGGCGACGTCGGAATAGTCGCGGCCGCGGGCGACGACGATGTGGTCGGAGGAGACGCGGATGGCGTTGGTCGGGTCGAACTCGACCCAGCCGGTCTCCCGGCCGCACCAGGCGCTCACCCAGGCATGCATGGCGTCGGCGCCCTCGAGCCGCGGCTGGCCGGGCGGCGGCTGGGTCTGGAGAAAACCACTGACATAACCGGCCGGGATGCCGATCTCGCGGAGCCCGGCGATCATGATGTGGGAGAAGTCCTGGCAGACGCCATGGCGCGCGGCGAAGGCCTCGGACGGCGCGGTGCCCACCGTGGTCGCCTCGGGGTCGTAGGTCATGTCGCGGTTGAGCGCCCGGTTGAGGGTCGCGACCGCGTCGAGCACCGAGCGGCAGTCGCGGGTGATGCCGGCCGCGTAGTCGCTGATCGCCGGGTCGCGCGCCACCCGCGGCGAGGCGTCGAGGAAATGGTGCGGCGAGTCCGGGCCGAGCGAGCGCCAGGCGTCGATCTCGGCCCTGAGCCCGGCGAGAGTCGGCGAGATGTCGAGGCCGTCGGGGATCGGCGAGCGCTCGACCCGGGCGCGCACGGTGAACGAGACCTCGCTATGGGCCTCGGCGAAGAGGAGGCCGGTGGTCCGGTTGCCGAAGAAGTCGACCCGGTCGTAGCGCTCCCGCGGGCGCGGGGTGATGTCGAGCGCGCCGGCGATCATGCGCTGGACGCCGGGGATCTCGGCCGGCATCAGGCGGAGGAGGTGGCGCCCGCCCACGGCGGCGCGGCCGTAGGTGTGGGTGGTGGTCATCCGGACTTCGTAGAGCATGGCGCGAGCCTACCTGAGATAGGCCGCCGAGAGGAGGTCCGAGAGGTTGGCGAGGTCGCTCCGGCAGGCGAGGATGTCGGCGGTGGTCAGCTCCTCGGGCGTCTTTACGGCGAGCCCGGCATGGAGCTGGAGCGCGGCGCGGGCGAGCGGCGAGCGCGTCGCCGGGCCGTCGCCGCCGGGCAGCAGGCCGATCTGCTCGCGCAGCTCGGCGAGGTGGTAGAGGATCGCCCGCGGGTTCATCGTGTCGAGCGCGAGGAGGTCGATCACCGTCTCGCGGGTGGTCGAGATCGAGTAGCGGCGGCGATGCGACATGGCGCTGTCGCCGACCTCGACCGCGAGGTCGAGCGCGCCCTCCGGCGCCGCCTCGTCGGCGAAGCGGGCGAGGAGCGAGGCCATCGAGGCGGCCCGCTCCAGCGAGCGGCCGATGGTGAGGAACCGCCAGCCGTTGGAACGGTACATGTTCTCGTGGACGAGGCCGGAGAAGCCGGTGATCTTGCGCAGGAGCACGCCCATGGCATGGGCCTCGTCCTCGCCCGCGGTGACCGTGGCGGACATGCGGCGCGCCGTCTTGGCGAGGTCGTTGAGCGCCATCCAGCCGTCGACCGAGAAGCGGTCGCGGCCGCGGCCGGCGCTGCCGATCGCCGACTGGAGCGTGGCGCGGCGCGCCCCCGGGGTGGGGTCCTCGGGCAAGATGTA
>JAEVZM010000489.1 GCA_023392225.1 Pseudomonadota bacterium | reverse complement strand
GTACGACGTGCTGCTCGAGCTGGATCGGGCGGGCGGGCGGCTGAAGATCGGCGAGCTGGCGGCCCGGGTGGTGATCGCGCCCTACAACATGACCCGGCTGCTGGACCGGCTGGAGAAGCAGGGGCTGCTGCGGCGCGAGCGCTCGGACCGCGACCGGCGGAGCGCCTTCGCCGTCCTGACCGAGGAGGGCGCTGCCCTCCGCCGCACCATGTGGCCGGTCTACGAGCGCGCCATCCGCGAGGCGCTCGCGCCGATGTCCGAACCGGAGGCCGAGGCGATGTCGAAGACGCTGTCGCGCGTGATCGCGGGCCTCCGCGGCTAGGAGCCGGTGATCCGCCGCCAGGCGAGGCCGGCGATGGCGATGTCCTCAAGGCCGACGCCGACCGACTTGTAGAGCGTGATCTCGTCGTCCGAGGTGCGGCCGGGGGCGGTGCCCGCCACCAGCTCGCCGAGCTCGACAACCTTGGCCGGATCGACCACGCCGGGCGCCGCCAGCACCAGATCGCCGGCTTCCTTGAGGCTTTGGGTGCGCCACTCGACCGCGATGCGGGACGCGCGGGTGAGCGCGGTGTCGTCGAGCTCGCGGGTGGTCGGCAGGCTCGAGCCGACCGCGGCGACGAAGGTACCGGGGCGGATCGAACTGCCGGGGAAGAGCGCCGTCTTCGCGCGCGAGGCGGTGACGAGGATGTCGGCTTCGGCCACGGCCTCCTCGGCGCCGGCGAGGCGGGTGGGCACGCCGGTCGCGGCCTCGACCGCGGTAGCGATCGCCGGGTCGTTGCGCTGCGAGACGAGGAGCACCTGCGCGATCGGGAAGGCGGCGGCGAGCTGCTCGGCATGGGCATGGCCCTGGACGCCGACGCCGAACACGGCGAGCGTCGCCGAGGCCGGACGGGCGAGATGGCGGGCAGCGATCACCGAGCAGGCCGCGGTGCGGAGCCGGGTGATGGCATTGGCGTCGAGCGAGGCGAGGAGGGCGCCGGTCCTGGTCGAGAACAGCATCAGACCGAAGGTGAAGGCCCCGTCGATGGTGGTGTAGACCTTGGCGCCGGCGAATCCCTGCTCGGGCAGCACGGCGCCCATGGTCGAGAGCCGGACGCCGTCGCCATAGGTGCGGACGCGCTCCTGCATGCCGCCATGGCCGGCGGCGAAGCTTGCGAAGGCGGCGCTCAGCGCGTCCTGGACGTCGGTCGGGCCGATCGCCTCGTCGATCATCGCATCGGTGATGTGGAGCATTGGCGGGAGTCTCTCCGGGCGAATCAGCCGACCAGCGCGGCGCGGAGCAGGATACCGATCGAGCCGGCCGCGGCGAGCGCGAGCAGGAAATGCCGCATGATCTCGCGCGAGAAGAAGCGCTGCAACGGCGTCGACACGGCGAAACCGGCGATCATGAACGGGAACAGGATGAAGCCGAGCCAGAACTGCTCGGTGTTGAACTGGCCGAACCAGGCGAGCGTCATCAGCGAGAAGATGCCGCCGACGAAGAACACGCAGCCCATGGTGCCGCGGAGCTCGGCGGCCGGCACGCGCTGCATGACGATGGCATAGGGGGCGGCGCCCGAGGAGGTGATGGTGCCCATGATGCCGGAGGCGGCGCCCGCCGCGACCAGCGCCGGGTCGGAAGCCGACACCCGCCAGCCGGAGACGCTGAGGATGACGCCGAGGAGGATCAGCGTCGCCAGCACCACGCCGAAGAGGGTGGCGGAAAGGGCGCTGAGGATGAGGCCGCCGATGATCGTGCCGACCACGCGGCCGGCCATGATGACGCCGACCGAGCGCCAGTTGACGTCGCCGAAGTCGCGCACCGCGCCGAGGAGGGCGAGGGCCGCGCCGAGCACGAGCAGCGGACCCGGCACCAGCTCGGGGAACAGCAGCACCGAGATCGGCGCCGAGACGAGGGCGAAGCCGATGCCGCCGATGCCTTGCGTGAGGGCCGCGCCGAACACCACCGCGGCCATGGCGGCGAAGTGGCCGGACAGGATCCCGCCCGGCAGGATCGCGGAGAGGTCCGGCAGCACGTTCGGTCAGCCGTTGAGGTAGACGGTCTTGATGCGGGTGTAGAAGTCCATCACCGTCGTCCCGCCCTGTTCCTTGGCCGCCTGGTTGCTCGAATGCTTGAAGCCGCCGAAGGGGGCGTTGAGCGACACGCCGGTCGTCGGGCTGTTGACCTTGACGATGCCGTGCCGCGTCTCGCGGGCAAAGCGGATCACGGAGGGCAGGTCGTTGGTGACCAGCGACAGGGCGAGGCCGTACTCGGTCTCGTCGGCGATCGCCATCGCCTCGTCGAGGGTGTCGAAGGCGCGGACCGCGACCACTGGGCCGAAGATCTCCTCGCGGAGCAGCCGGCTGTCGGCAGGCACGTCGGCGATCACCGCCGGGCTGACGAAGTTGCCGTTGCCGAGGCGGGCGGCATCGCCTTCCTTCAGCGACTCGCCGCCGGTGGCGACGCGGGCGCCCTCCTCGCGGGCGATGCCGACAAAGGAGAGGATCTTGTCGTACTGGGCGCGGGTGGCGACCGGACCCATCTGGACACCGTCCTCGGTGCCGGGGCCGACCTTGAACTTGGCGGCGGCCGCGGCCAGCCGCTCGGTCAGCGCGGCGTAGAGCGACCGGGCGACCAGCACCCGGCTGGTGCCGGTGCAGGCCTGGCCGGTGAGGCCGAAGGCGCCGCGCTGGATGATCGCCGCCGCCTTGTCGAGATCGGCATCGCCGAGCACCACGGTGGCGTTCTTGCCGCCCATCTCGAGCTGGACGCGGGTGTCGGTCGACACCGCCTTGGCGATCTGGCGGCCGACGGCGAAGGAGCCGGTGAAGGTGATGGCGTCGATGCCGCCATGGCCGGTGATCGCCTGGCCGACGGTGGCGCCGCGACCCTGGACGAGGGCGATCAGCTTCGGCGGCAGGCCCGCCTCGAGCAGCACCTCGACGAGGCGCTGGCCCATCAGCGGGGTGATCTCGGAGGGCTTGAAGATGACGCCGTTGCCGGCGGCGAGGGCCGGCGCGATCTTGCGGGCGGCCATCGACAGCGGGAAGTTCCACGGCGTGATGACCGCGACGACGCCGACCGGCTGGCGGAGCGAGAAGACGATCTGGCTCGCCTCGCTGGCATAGCTCTCGCCGTTGAGACGAAGCGCCTCGCCGGCATAGAGGCGGAAATTGGCGGCGATGCGCCGGGCCTCCATCCGCGCCTCGGTGAGGGTCTTGCCCTCCTCGCGGGTGAGCTCGGCGGCGATGTCGTCGGCCCGCCGCGCCATGATGTCGGCGGCCTTGAACAGGACGTCGGCGCGCACCTCGGGCGAAGCGGCGGCCCAGGCCGGCCAAGCGCTGGAGACGGCCTCGACCGCGGCGGCGACGTCCTCGACGCCCGAATCCGGGAAGGCGCCGATCAGGTCGGCGTCATTGGCGGGGTTGCGGTCCTCGAAGGTGGCGCCGCCGGCCGCCGGGCGCCATTCGCCGGCGATGTGGTTGAGATGGGTCTCTGTCATGGTCGTCCCGGGATGGGCCGGCGCATCACGCCCGCGCCGGCGGGAAAGGTCAGGCGGAGGAAGCGTCGGCAGGGTCCTCGGTCGGCTCGACCGAGGGGTCGACGGCGGTCTCGGCCGGCGACGGCGCCGGGCGGGCGGGGCGCATGCCCGGCTTCTGGACCGGAACCCAGGAGACCGCGACGTCACCGGTGACGAAGGTCTGGCACGCCATCCGGTAGCCGGCGGCGATGTCCTCGTCCTTGAGGTGCTTGCGCTCCTTGTTCTTCACCGCGTCGGTGTTCTCGATGCCCTTCTCGATCAGGCAGCGGCAGGTGCCGCAGATGCCACCGCCGCACTTGAACGGGATGCCGCCCTGCTGGCGAAGCGAGACGCGGAGGAGATTGCTGTTCTCCTCCGCGCTCACGGTCTTGTTGTCGTTGGTGATGAAGGTGATGTTGATCATCGGCCGGTTGGTTCTCCGGTCGTCCGAGACGAAGAGGCTCAGACCTTCCTCAGCTTGATGTCCATGGTGCCATAG
>JAEVZM010000472.1 GCA_023392225.1 Pseudomonadota bacterium | reverse complement strand
CTACGAGCCGGTCCACGGCTCGGCGCCGGACATCGCCGGCAAGGGCATCGCCAACCCGATCGCCATGATCGCGAGCTTCGCCATGGCGATGCGCTACTCCTTCGACATGGTGGCCGAGGCCGACATGCTCGAGAAGGCGATCGCCGGCACGCTCGACCGCGGCCTCCGCACCGCCGACATCTGGAGCGAGGGCAAGGACAAGGTCGGCACCGCGGAAATGACGGCGGGCCTCGTCGCCGAGCTCGACCGCCTCGCCGGCTGACGCGCGGGTTTCGGGGCCGCCGGCGGCGGCCCCATGCGTCCGCCTGTGACCCTCGTCACGCCTCATCCGATCGGGTGAGGAGGCGCACGTCCGGTTGCTGTTTCTGGTCTCCATCCATCAACGGAGGACAGAGACATGAACGAAGTGATCCGGCCCCACAACCAGCGACGGGCATCCGTCTGGAGCGCGGGCGGCGCCGCCTATGACGAGATCAGCCGCCAGATCGCGAGTGCCCTGGCCCACTGCGCCCGCCGCCTCGATCCGAAGCCGGGCGAGATGGTGCTCGACGTGGCGACCGGCACGGGATGGACCTCGCGTCTCATCGCCGAGCGGGGCGCCATCGTCACCGGCGTCGACATCGCCGCGGAGTTGCTTGCCGCCGCGCGTGCCAAGGCCCCGCATCGGCTCAGCCTCGACTACAAGCTCGGCGACGCCGAAGCCCTGCCCTTCGCCGACGGCACCTTCGATGGGGTGAGCTCCACCTTCGGCGCGATGTTCGCGAGCCAGCCCGCGACCGCCGCAAGCGAGATGGCCCGGGTCTGCCGCCGGGGCGGGCGGATCGCCCTTGCCACGTGGAAGCCGGACTCGACGGTGTTCGGCATGTTTCAGGTGATGCGCCCGTACATGCCGCCGCCCGCCGATCCGGCGCCGCCGTCGCCCTTCGCCTGGGGCACCCGGGAGCGGATGACGGAGTTGCTCGGCGCCCATTTCGACCTCGCCTTCGAGGAGGGCGACACCGTCTGCTACGAGCGCGACGGCGAGGCGGTGTGGACCACCTTCGTCACCGGCTATGGGCCGACCCGGACGCTGGCCGAAGGCCTCTCGCCCGAGCGCCGCGAGGCGCTGCACCGTGACTTCGTCGCGTTCCACGAGGGCTTCAGGGGACCCCTCGGCATCGCCATGCCCCGCCAATATCTCATCACCGTCGGCACAAGGCGCTGAGCCGCTTCGCGAAGAAGCATACACGCGGGCCATAGACGGGCGCGGGTCATCGGCTAGTTTGCCGCCGATGACCCGTATTTACGAATATCCCGGTTTCGCCAAGCGGAACAACATCTCGGTGATCGTGCTGGTGGCCGTGTTCGTCTACGGCTTCTTCGAGCTCTACACCGCATTCTTCGCCGGCGGCCAGGACCAGATGGCGGCCATGTTCGGCGTGCTCTTCGTCGGTGGCGCCGTCTACGGTGCCTACACGATCTGGAGCGAAGCGCGCGACACCGTGATGGCGCTCGACCTCGATCCCGCCACGGGAATGACCAAGATCACGCTGTGGCGGCCGTTCGGCACGCACGTGCTCGACGTGCCGTCCAGCCAGCTCACCGGCTGGCGCCATTGGGTGAAGGTCGGCAAGCGGAACGTGCAGACGCACTACGTCATCTTCAACGCGCCCGGCCATCCGCGGCCGCTCCATGTCGAATTGACCAAAGGCGACCTTCCGGAAGGGTTCCGCCAGCTCTCCCCGGCCGCGGTCGAGGAGTTCGAGGAGAACACCGGCAGGCGCGTCGGACCAGCGGAAGCCTGATCGTGGCGCTGGTCCCGCTCCCGGACTGCTGACAGACGCGGCCGAGCACGATGACGGCCGCCCGAACCCCGCTCTTCGAACGCCTCATCGTCACCGGCCCCAATATCGGCGGCGGTCTTGGCGTGATCGATAGTGGCTGCTGCTTCTTCCTCGACGGTTTCCGGTCCACCGGGATCTGTTCGGTCGGCGACCGGCTGATCGTCGGCCGCCAGCCCGGCCATGTCGTGACGATCGAGGCCGGGCGGGCCGAAGCGCTGGCGCCGGAGTTTCCCGATATCCACGACCTCGCCTCAATCGACGGCACGACCTATGCCGTCGTGACGACGCGTAACGAGGTCGTCGCCATCGACGCCGACGGGACCACGCTCCGGAGCTGGCGCCTGCCCGGCGGCGACGATGCCTGCCATGTCAACTGCCTCGCCGAGTGGAACGGCCGGGTCGTCTTCAGCTTGTTCGGCGACTTCACCGAGCCGAGAGGCTACAAGGGCAATTCACTGGAGACGGGCCAGATCCGGGATCTGGAGACCGGCGAGCGGATCATCGCCGGGCTTCACCATCCGCACAGCCCGACGCCGTTCCGTGGCGGCCTGCTCGTCGCCGATTCCGGGAACGCCGCGCTTGCCGTCTACGATGCCGGCCTCACACGCGTGCGGAGCGTGCCGCTCGGCGGCTACACCCGCGGCATCCATGTCGGTGCCACGGCGATCTATGTGGGCATAAGCCACTCTCGGAGCGAAGGCGACGCCGGTCCCGGTCGCGCCCGGCTGGTGGCCCTCGATCCCGACACGTTCGAGGAAGTGGGGCGGATCGATCTGCCGTCGAAGGAGATCTACGAGGTCACCGCGCTGCCGGACACGATGCAGCCGGTCGCGCTCGTCACCGCACTTGCCAGCCTCGAGCAGCGGATATCCGCCTAGTCCGGCTCCCGGTCGGGAACGCCGACGCATCCCACCTGGTCGGACGCCGTCAGATCTCCGCGCCGGGCGGGGTATCGCAGGTCGAATCCTCGCCGCGGCGCCATCCCCGCGAGGTCCAGTCCGCACTCGGCACCATCTTGCCACCGTCGCCCGCCACGGCCTGGAAGAAGGTGAAGCAGTTGTCGCCGTCGCGCTCGACGAAGAAGCAGGCCCCGGAGGCCGCCTCGTAGAAGGTGCAGAAAGTGTCCTCCTCGACCGACCACTCGCCGGAATCGGCCCCCTGGACGTCGTGGTAGCGGATCGAGCCGTCTTCGAAATAGGTCTCGGAGAAGAAGCTGCCGTTCTCGTAGATGCCGTCGAGGGTCTGGCCCGAGAAGGTCTTCTCCATCTCGAAGCCGAACATGCGCTCTCCGGCCGCGGCCGGCGGCGTGGCGGCAACCAGGGCGAGGATCATCATGGCGGCGCGCAAGCTCATTGACATGGCACCGCTTTGGCGTAGAAGTGGCGCGTTCTTGCGGGTCCGGCCAATGGTTTCGTCCCTGTCCATCGAAACGATGCGTGCGCCATTGTTTGGCGCCATGGGCGATTCTACGCTGAAACGGCCGGCGAAAGCATCCACGAAGACCTGAGTTTTTTCGACGCTCGCCGCGACGCTCTCCGCTCGCGGAGGGCCATCGTGACGGGCGGCGCGACCGACGCGATCTGCCCCACCCTTGAGAGGAGTTGAGGATCGCCATGGGCTACAAGGTCGCTGTCGCCGGCGCCACCGGAAACGTCGGGCGCGAGATGCTCACCGTCCTGGAGGAGCGCGGATTCCCGGCCGACGAGGTGGTGGCGCTCGCCTCCCGCCGGAGCCAGGGCACCGAGGTCTCCTTCGGCGACAAGACGCTGAAGGTGAAGGCGCTCGACACATACGATTTCTCCGATACCGACATCTGCCTGATGTCGGCCGGCGGCTCGGTGTCGAAGGAGTGGTCGCCGAAGATCGGCGCGCAGGGCTGCGTCGTGATCGATAACTCCTCGGCGTGGCGCTACGATTCCAACGTGCCGCTGATCGTTCCGGAAGTGAACGCCGACGCGATCGAGGGCTTCCGCCACAAGAACATCATCGCCAATCCCAACTGCTCGACCGCCCAGCTGGTGGTGGCGCTGAAGCCGCTGCACGACGTGGCCACCATCAAGCGCGTGGTGGTGGCAACCTACCAGTCGGTGTCCGGCGCCGGCAAGGACGCGATGGACGAGCTGTTCACCCAGACCCGCGCGGTGTTCGTCTCCGACCCGGTCGAGAACAAGAAGTTCCCGAAGCGCATCGCCTTCAACCTCATTCCGCAGATCGACGTCTTCATGGAGGACGGCTACACCAAGGAAGAGTGGAAGATGGTGGCCGAGACCAAGAAGATCCTCGACCCGAAGATCAAGCTGACCGCGACCTGCGTGCGCGTGCCGGTCTTCGTCTCCCATTCCGAGGCGGTGAACATCGAGTTCGAGAAGCCGATCAGCGCCGAGGAGGCCCGCGACATCCTCCGCGAGGCACCGGGTTGCCTGGTGATCGACAAGCACGAGCCCGGCGGCTACATCACCCCGTACGAGGCGGCCGGCGAGGATGCGACCTATATCAGCCGCATCCGCGAGGACGCCACGGTGGAGAACGGCCTCTCGATGTGGGTGGTCGCCGACAATCTCCGGAAGGGTGCGGCCCTCAACGCGGTGCAGATCGCCGAGGTGCTGATCAACCGCCACCTCATCCAGCCCAAGCAGAAGGCAGCCTGACCCATGGCGTTTTTCGCAGTGATCTTCGAGGACGACGAGACCCAGTCGGCGCGCGTGCGCGGCGCCTTTACCGAGGATCACCTCGCTTGGCTCGGGCAGAACACCGACAAGGTGCTGCTCGCCGGCGCGCTATCGCCCGGTGAAGGCGGCGCGGCCCATGGCGCCCTCTGGATCTTCAACGCCGGATCGGCCGAGGAAGTCCGCCAGATCCTCTCCGGCGATCCCTTCTATCGCGAGGGTCTGCGGAAGTCCGTCCGTATCGACGCCTGGACGCGCGGCTTCCCCAAGCACGAGATCACCATCTGACCCATCACACGACAGCGTGATTGCGCCGCCCGCAGTGGCGCCGCAATCGCGGTGTTGAAGCGTCTCCGGGGGCAGCCTTCCGGAGCAACCTTCGTGCTGCCAAGATTCATTCTGCGCCTGATGGCGCTCGTCTCGCTGGGGCTCGCTGCCGCCACCATGTCCGCATCCGCCGCCGACGCCGCGCTGATCGACACCAACTGGACCCTCGAATCCGTGCGCGGGATCGCCGCCGTCGATGGTCGTGGCGGCCCGCCGCACATGGTGCTCGGCGCCGATGGCGCGGTGAACGGCAATACCGGCTGCAACCAGATGGGCGGCGGCTTCACCGTCACCGGCGACACCATCAGCTTCACGCCGATGCGCACCACCCGGATGTACTGCGCCGACGCCTATCGGACGGAGCAGGAGCTGCTGAAGGCGTTTCCCGACGTCGCCCGCTTCGTGATCAGTGGCAACCGGCTCGAGCTCATGACCAAGGACGGCGTGACCCTCGCCGTGTTCGTTGCCGCCTGAGTCAGGCCCAGATCGCCATCCGCAGCCCCTTCCCGTCGCGCTCCGGCGCGTCCGGGAAGGAGCGCCCCTCCCCGGTCGCGATCCGCGTCGCGGTCAGCGACAGCACCGCCGCATCGATGAGGTCGTCACGGCCGACGCCGCGCGGCAGGGGCTGCTCGAGGAATGCCGGCGCGAAGCCGTGGCGGACGAGCAGCGCCGCGCGCTCGGCGAGCCCCGGCGGGCTCGGCCGGCTCTTCACCTTCTTCGGCAGCGCCATCGCCCGCCCGCCATTGAGCCGCCAGAAGCCGAGCTCGGGATGGGCCTCGAACACCCGCTCCTCCAGCGCCGGCGTCATCAGCGCATCGATCTCGCGGATCTTTGGAAAGAGGTGGAAGCACTGCTTGGCCACCTTGCGCGACGGATCGGAGGTCGCCATCGCCACCGCGCAGGCCTCCCGATAGTCCATCGTCATCACCGCGGCGCGGGACGGGACGGCGAACACCGAGGACTGGCGCGCGCCGAGCAACGGCCGGACCGCCTTTTCCGGGCCGCGTCCCCCGGCGCCGACCCGGTCCGGCAGGCCGATCGGCATGTCGACCGCGATCACCGCCGGCGCGTGCGGATGGGCGAGCACGGCGGCGAAATCCGGCGCCAGCACGAACAGCGGATCGGAATCCCCCGCGATAGGGCGCAGCACCACCGCCCAGCCCGACGGGCAGCCGTCGACGCCGGCGACCCAGCCGCCGGGGCTCACCCCACGGCCTCGATGCGAA
>JAEVZM010000323.1 GCA_023392225.1 Pseudomonadota bacterium | reverse complement strand
ACCTATGTCGGCGCCGCTACCTGCGCCACCTGCCATGCGCCCGAGATGGAGCTCTGGCAGGGGTCGCACCACGACCTCGCCATGCAGCACGTGAGCGAAGACACCGTGCTCGGCGACTTCGACAATGCGACCTTCGAGAAGGACGGGGTCACCACGACCTTCTTCCGCCGCGATGGCGACTTCGTGGTCAATACCGACGGCCCCGACGGGACGATGCAGGACTTCGTCGTCAAGTTCGTCTTCGGCGTCGATCCGCTGCAGCAATACCTCCTCGAGCTGCCCGGCGGTCGCCTCAACGCGCTCAGCATCGCCTGGGACAGCCGTCCGGCCGAGCAAGGCGGCCAGCGCTGGTTCCACCTCTACCCGGACGAGAAGGTGCCGGCCGGCGACGAGCTGCACTGGACCGGCCGGCTCCAGAACTGGAACACGATGTGCGCCGACTGCCACTCGACCAACCTCGTCCGTGGCTTCGACTTCGAGACCGACACCTTCCACACCACCTGGTCCGAGATCAACGTCGCCTGCGAGAGCTGCCACGGCCCGGGCTCGCAGCACGTCGCCTGGGCCAACAAGACGCCGGGCTGGGAGGCGATCGCCGGCGCGGGTCTGGTAGTGCCGCTCAACGAGCGCAAGGACGCGACGTGGATCCTCGACCCGTCGACGGGCAACAGCCGCCGCGAGCCGCCACGCACCACGATGATGGAGGTCGATACCTGTGCCGTCTGCCATGCGCGGCGCGGGCCGATCGCGGCGAGAGCGATCCCCGGCCATCCGATCGGCGACAGCTATCGCGTCTCGACCCTCGACCAGGGGCTCTACTTTCCCGACGGCCAGATCCGCGACGAGGTCTACGAATACGGCTCGTTCCTGCAGAGCCGCATGTTCCACGAGGGCGTCACCTGCAGCGACTGCCACGACCCGCACAGCCTGAAGCTCCGCTTCGAGAAGAACGGCGTGTGCCTCCAGTGCCATGAGGGGGCGAAGTTCGACACCCCCGAGCATCACCGCCACGCGATGGACACCGCCGGGGCCGAGTGCGTCTCCTGCCACATGCCGGAGCGCACCTACATGGTGGTCGATCCGCGGCGCGACCACAGCTTCCGCATTCCGCGGCCGGACCTCTCGACGGCCCTCGGCACGCCGAACGCGTGCAACGCCTGCCACGACGACCAGACGCCCGAATGGGCGGCGGCGCGCATCGCCGAGTGGCACCCGAATCCGCATGTCGCGTTCCAGCAGTTCGGCCCGGCGCTCCACGCCGGCGACCTCGGTGCGCCCGGTGCGCGCCAGCAGCTGCTGGCGCTCGCCGCCAATGGGGGCCAGCCGGGGATCGCGCGGGCGAGCGCCCTTGATCGCCTCGACCGGGTCACCGACCGGGCCGCCTACGAGCTGCTGATCGGTCTCCTCGACGATCCCGATCCGCTGGTGCGCCGCTCGGCGGCGAATGCCTTTGCGACGATTCCGGGGGAGGGGCGCTCGCCGCTTCTGGCGCTCGCCGAGGAACCGGTGCTCGACGTCCGGATCGAGGCGGGGCGGCTGCTCGCCGAGGTTCCCGACCAGGCGCTGGCGCCGGAGGCCGTGGTGCCCCGCGAGCAGCTGATCGCCGACTATCGGGCAGCGCAGGAGAGCAATCCCGACCGTCCGGAATCGCATTACAATGTCGGCATCCTGGAGGTCGCGCTCGGGCGCTACGGACAGGCCGAGGCCGCCTTCCGCCGCGCGCTGAAGCTCGATCCGATGTTCGTGCCGGCGGCGGTCAATCTCGCCAATCTCCTGCAGTCGACCGATCGCGATGCGGAGGGCGAGCCGGTGCTCCGCGCCATCGTCGCGGCGCGCCCTGACGATCCGAGCGCGCATCTCGCCCTCGGCTTCTGGCTGACCCGGAGCGGCCAGCGCGAGGCGGCGCTCGAGGAGCTGCGAATTGCTGCCGAGAAGGGCACGACCGCGCCGCGCTTCTCCTATGTGTATGCGGTGGCGCTCGCCGATGCCGGCAACACGGCCGAGGCGATGCGGGTGCTGCGCGAGACCCTCGAGCGCTTCCCCTATGACCGCGACTCGCTGATCGCGCTCGCGGTCTATGAGCAGCAGGCGGGCGATCTCGCGGCTGCGCGGGGCCACGCCGAGCTCCTGCTCCAGCTCGAGCCGAATGACACCTCGATCCGGGATTTCGTCAACCAGCTGCGGCGCTGATCGAGAGCCCTCTCCGCCGATTTCGGATTCCGTGCCTCCCCTGGGTTGATATGGTCGAGCGGCGGAACCAGGACGGGAGGATGCGATGCTGAGGCCGCTGATTCGCACTGGACTGATCTTGCTGGCCACCTCCGCCGCCCCGGCGGCGTGGGCCGACGACAATGCCGACGATGCCCGCGCCGCGGTCAAGGCCATGGCCGCCTTCCTCGCCGCACAGCCGGCGCTGGCGGTCGATTTCGACAGCGCGATCGAGATCATCACCCCCGACCTCCAGAAGCTCCAGTTCAACAGCACGGGGCATCTGGCGGTGGTGCGGCCAGACCGCATCCGGCTCGAGCGCCGCGGCGGTTTCGCCGACGTGGCCGCATTCTTCGACGGCAAGGTGCTCACCATCCTCGACAAGGACAACAACCGCTACGCGGAGGTCGACCTCGCCGGGACGCTCGACGAGCTGATGGACAGGATGCCGGCGGAGCACGGCATCGGGATTCCCGGCTCGGACCTCCTGCGCTCCGCGTCCCAGGCCGAGCTGGTGGACTCGGTGACCAAGGCGTCCCACATCGGCGGGGCGGTGATCGGCGGCGTCGATACCGAGTACTATGCCTTCCGCACGCCGTCGGTGGACTGGCAGGTGTGGATTGCCGATGGCGAGCAGCCGGTGCCGATGAAGTTCGTCGTCACCACCAAGCACATCGCACAGGCGCCGCAATATGCGATTCAGTTCCGGGACTGGACGTTCGGCGACGCTGCCGCGGCCATGGCGAGCACTCTCGCGCTCGGTGACGCCGCCAAGGTCGACCTGCTCGATCTCGCCAACCTCGACGAGCTGCCGGCAGAAGGAGAAGCGCAATGAGGATTCTTGCGAAGACCGCCGTCGTCGCCATTGCGGCGGTCATGGGGTTCGCGGACGTGCAGTTCGCGCCCGACGCGGACCTTCCCACGGTCGGCCTTGCCGGCCCGGCCGAGGCGCGGGTCGGCCATCCGCTCACGCCGATGAGCTATGCCGGCGTCGCCCGCCGGACGACGCGGCGGGTCGTCCGGCGCACCAGCTACCGGGTCAACACCCTGCCGCCCGGCTGCCGTTACGGACCGTACTATGGCGGCAACTACTGGAACTGCGGCGGCACCTATTTCGAGCAGTCCGGCAACGTCTACATCCAGGTCGTGTTCGACTGACGGCGCGGCGCCTCAGGCCACCGGCGTGGCCGGGTGGGCGAGGCCGTGCTCGGCGAGCAGCCTGAAGGTGGCGGTGTCGCCGGGATGCCGTGCGAAGACGGCGACGTCGCCAGGGTAGTCGCAGTCCAGCCCGATGCCGGGCAGGGGTAGCACCAGCGGTGAGATGCCGGCCTGGCGGGCGGCGGCGACATGCGGCAGGAAGCTGTCGCGGCCGAAGGCGAAGGGGATGGCATCGGGCGGCGCGACCAGGATCGCGTTGGTGCCGCGGCGGTCATGGGCCGGGACGATGACGATGTCGTTGCCTTCGCGATAGGCGGCGAGGACCGCGCCGATCTCCTCCGGCGTGGGGCCGGGGACATCGCCGGGGATCATCAGCATGGCGCCGCGCCCCTCGCCGGCCAGGCGCCGGCCGGCGGCGGTGACGGCCGCGGTCAGGC
>JAEVZM010000298.1 GCA_023392225.1 Pseudomonadota bacterium | reverse complement strand
GCCTCGAGAAGGCGCCGACCGCCCCTGCGGCCCACTATGTTCACGCCATCATCTGCCTCAAGAGCGGCAAGAGCGACGCCGCCCGGCAGGCGCTCCGCCGCGCGGTGGCGCTGCTCGGCGACGACGGCGACCATTCCGCGCTCGGACGCCATCTCGGCATCGAGGTCGAGCAGATCATGCAGGCGGCCCGTCGCCTTGGTGCAGCCGGCGACGACGGAGGCCCGCGTGTCGGCATGCACTGATCCCGACAGGACGGCAGGCGGCTCCGTCCCCGACGAGGCTGCGGACCAGGGCGAGGCTGCCGGGCCGGTCCCGGGCGGACTGTCCGCGGCTGGGATCGCCGCCGAGATGCGGCGCCGGGCCGAGGCGCTCGCCGCGCCGCTGGCCGCCGACGACGAAGAGGAGCGGACCAACTTGCTCGTGTTCGTCCGCGGCGACGCGGTCTACGCGCTCGATGTGGCCGCCACCGCCGCGGTGACCCCGATCCGGCAGGTGGTGGCCCTGCCCGGCGTCGGCGACGTCCATCTCGGCCTCGTAGTACATCGCGGGCAGGTCCATGCCCTCGTCGACCTCAATGCCCTCCTCGAGCGCAGGTCGGAGCAGGCGCTCGCTCCGGCCTTCGCCATCCTGCTCGACGATCCCGATTGTGCCGTCGCGCTCGCCGCCGACGCCATCCGCGGAACCCGCGCCGAGAGCACCCGGCTGGTGCAATCCGCAAGCCCGCGCTCGTCGATCGTGCGCAGCGTCCTGCCGGACGGCACGTCGGTCATCTCGGTCGACGCGGTCACCGGCAATGCCCGCCTCGTCGTCGACCATCGTCCCCAAGTCGTGTCTCCAGCCTAGGGCCGTTCCATGCCGAGCCAGAACCGCTACCGCATTCCGATCAGCCGGCTTCTGATCATGGGGGGCGTCGTGGCCGCGGCGCTGCCGCTCGTCCTTCTCGTCATCGGCTACACGTTGAACACGCGCGACGTGATCCTCGCCACCACGCTGCAGAACAGCGAGCGCGCGGCCGCGGAAGCGTCGGACTACATCAACCAGCTGCTCGTCGACCGGCGGGCCGTTCTCAATCTTGCCGCGACCGAGCTCGGCGCCGACGGCCTCGATCTCACCACGACGAGTCCCGTCCTCGACGGTATCCGCGAGAACTTCCCGCTCTTCCAGCGCGTGCTCCTCGTCCTGCCGGACGGCATCGTGCGCATCGCCTCGCCCTCGATTGCCGAGAACGGCCAGTCGATCACCGGCACCAACGTCTCCGACCGCGACTACGTGCAGGTTCCGTTGAAGACCAGGGAGCCCTACGTCGATCCCGACGTCCTCGTCGGCAAGACCACGGGCGTGCCGATCGTGGTGATGTCGGCGCCCGTGATCGGCCCTGACGGTCAGGTCCAAGGGGTGCTCGCCGGCGTCATCGACCTCAAGTACCTGACCGAGCTGACCGGCCGGATGCACTTCGGCGAGACCGGCCATGCCGTCGTCGTCACCGCTGCCGGTACCACCGTCGCCAACCAGGACCTCGACCTCGTCCTCGGCCGGTTCGACTTCTCCCAGCAGGCGATCTGGTCCTTCCTCGAAGCAGGCGAGCGCGGACAGATCAGGGAATATGCCGACGAGAACGGGCGTGCCCGCTTCGGCGCCTTCGCCACCGTTCCGGTGACGGGATGGAAGGTGTGGCTGAGCCAGGAATACGACGAGCTCGACGCCCAGTTCTTCGACCTCGCCCTTGCCAGCAGCATCTGGCCGCTCGCCGCGCTGCTCGCCGGCATCGTGCTCTCGGTGCTCCTGTCGCGGGTCATCGCGCGTCCCGTCGAGAATCTGCAGCGCACCGCGGAGGAGATCGCGGCAGGCCAACTCGAGCGCCGCGCACCGGAAGAAGGTCCGGCCGAGCTCGCCAGCCTCGCCGGCGCCATCAACGTCATGGCCGAGAGCCTGCAGCAGCGCATTGCCGACGAGCGCAACGCGCGCGCCGCCATCGAATCGACGGTGACCGAGTACAGCCGCTTCGCCCAGGCCGTCGCCGGCGGCGACTTCTCCGCCGAGCTGTCGGTCGCCAACGCCGGGGATCTCGAGCGCCTCGGCCGCGGCCTCAACGGGATGTCGCGCTCGCTCGGCCTCCTGGTCGGCGAGATCAAGACGGCGACGGCGCAGATCGGCTCGGCGACCGCCGAGATCCTCGCCGCCACCAGCCAGCAGGCGGCGGCGACCTCCGAGGAGGCGGCGGCGGTGCGGCAGATGGCGTCCTCGGTCCACGAGCTGCGCCAGGCGGGCGACTCGGTGGCTCGCCGGACCCAGACGGTGGTCGACATGGCGCTGCGGACCGAGGCGGTGGCGGATTCGGGGCTGCAGTCGGTCGAGGAGACGATCCGGCAGGTCGAGGAGGGCCGCGCCCGGCTCGAGACGCTCGCCGAGCGGGTGATGAGCTTCAGCGAGCGCACCCATGAGATCGCCGAGATCAATGCGACGGTCAGCGAGCTGGCGGAAAAATCCAATCTCCTGGCGGTGAATGCCAGCATCGAGGCGGCCAAGGCGGGCGAGGCCGGCCGCGGCTTCGCGGTGGTCGCCAATGAGGTGAAGGAGCTCGCCGAGCAGTCGAAGGCGGCGACGTCGCAGGTCCGGCGCATCATCGCCGACATCCAGCGCTCGGCGCAGGCGGCGGTGATCGGCGCCGAGCAGTATGCCAAGGCGTCCGGTGCCTCGGTCGCGGCCTCGCGGCAGTCGGGAAGTGCCATCTCGACCCTTGCCGAGCGCGTCACCGAAGCGTCCCAGGCCGCGAAGCAGAACCTTGCCGCTGCGGAGCAGCAGCAGGCCGGAATCGAGCAGATCGCGCTCGCCGTCGACAATATCGAGACCTCGTCGAACCAGACCGTGTCGGCAACCTCGCAGGTCGAGCAGTCGGCAAGGAGCCTGCACGACCTCGCCCTGTCGCTGGAAGCCATCGTCGGCAAGGTCGCGGTGAAGCCGGACGAGGACAGGGAGGCCTGATGGCGAGCCCGAAGGACGAGCTGCGCACCCGGCTTCTCGCCATCTTCCGCGAGGAGGCGTCCGATCACCTGCGCAGCATCGCCGGCGAGATGGCTCGGCTCGACGCCGATGAGCGCGAGGATGCCGCGCTCGCCACCGTCAACGGCCTGTTCCGCACCGTCCACACGCTGAAGGGTGCCGCCCGCTCGCTCTCGATCCGGGACATCGAGCAGGCCTGTCACGAGATCGAGGACCTGTGCAGCGCGCTGACCGGCCGACGCGTGGCGCTCGATGGGCAGACCCGGGCGATCCTGCATGAGCTGACGGACGACCTCGCCGCGATCACCACCCAGAGCCTCGCCGACATCGAAGCGCCGTCGGCACCCTCTGCTCCGTCTCCCGACACGAGCCCCGCACCGGCGTCGTCCGATGGGCGCCGGCGCCGGACGGCGCGGGCGGTGCCGGAG
>JAEVZM010000286.1 GCA_023392225.1 Pseudomonadota bacterium | reverse complement strand
GTCCGGCACCGGGCGCGAGCTCCTCGAGGCCGGTCCACGCCTGCTCGGCAACGGAGAACAGCCCTTCCACCGACTCGCACAGCAGCCCGCAGAGCCCGCGATGCGCGCGCACGACCGCGATGCGATGGTCGAGCGTCATAGCCGTCCGGATATCGCGCCCGCGCCGGGCGGGATCAAAGATAACCGTCGGTGTGCCGTGAAAGTTCAGTAACCCAACCACGATCGGCGGCGCATCCGGCAGTGGGTCAGGAATCGGTGCCGCAACCACGCGCTCAACCACGTCGACGGGCACTCCAATACGAAGAGCGCCGCAGCGTACGATCACGAGAGAACCTGACGATACTTAAGGCTCCATCGGGCGACACCGGCTGATTGGCAAGTCTGCCTTGTGTCGCAGAGGGCCGGACAAAGATCAAGATCGAACCGAATTATCAGATAAGTCAGTCAATAAATTGTCGAGCAAAAAACTTGCCGGTCACTGACGCGAAAGGAATCAATTGATCATATCGCGGCCAAATCGTCAGGGTTCGTGCCAGCTTGGGATTCCAAGTGCGGTGCACAATGATGCGCGCCGGCCGGATTATGGAAGATAGTCTTCGGGCTCTACGATCGTGCCGAAGACTACGACTGTAATTAATACCATTGTGAGAGGTGAGGGGCCGGCTCTGCGCCAGCGGATCGGCTGCACGCAAAGGTTTTTGCCGGGCCCGGATACCCGGAAAGACGGTCGCGCGAAAAGCCGTCAGGGGGCCGTCGACACCGGAACGAGCTTGATGTCGCCGGACGGCGAGACATGGCGGCAGATGGTGTTCCTGCCGGCACCTTTGGCCGCGTAGAGGGCCATGTCCGCATCCCGGATGAGCTCCCGCACGCCGCGCGTCCCGGCCGGGTGCGAGGTGGCGATGCCGATGCTCATCGTCACGACCGCGTGGGTCGAGCCCGGATGCGGAATGGCGAGCCTGTGGACGCCGTCGCGCACCCGCTCGGCGACGATGGCGGCATTGGCGCCATCCGTATCGGGCAGGATCACGGCGAACTCCTCGCCGCCGTAGCGCGCGACGAGGTCGCCGGCACGGTTGACGGCACGCCCCACCACGTCAGCGACGCGCCGCAGGCAGTCGTCGCCGGCAAGATGGCCGAACGTGTCGTTGAAGGACTTGAAGACGTCGATGTCCATGAGGAGCAGGCTCAACGGTGCGCCGGTCCGCGCGCTACGCTTCAGCTCCGTCGCCAGCGTCTCGTCGAAGGTGCGGCGGTTGGCGAGGTCGGTCAATCCATCGACCCGCGCCAGCTCCTTGAGCTGGCGATTCATCTCCGCGAGGGCGCGTGCCGCCTGCCGCTGCCCGGTGACGTCGGAGATCACCACCAGCGAGGTGCCCTCGCTGCCACGACGGACGCGTGCATGGAGCGAGCGCCCGTCGGAGAGCTCGATGTCGTTCTCGCCGTCGTGCCGGAGGCCGGCACGGATCCTCTCGATCCAGGACTCCATTTCCTCGCCCGGTGGCACGACCTCCTCTCCGGCCTCGACCGAGGCCCGGAGGATGTCGTCGATGCTGGCGCCGGGGACCCGCAGATGCGCCGTCCTCGGGAACATCGCCCCGTATTGCTGGTTGCACAGCAGCAGCCGGCCGTCGGGATCGAAGACGACGAGCGCGTCGGCCATGTAGGTGAGGGCGTCGTCGAGACGCCTGGTCGTGGCCTCGTGCGCATCCCTCAGCCGCTTGAGCTCGCTGATGTCGCGATTGTGGGTGAGCAGCGCCTGGGCGGTGCCCTGCCAGTCGAGCAGCGGGACCTTCAGCGTCGAGGTCCATCCCGAATATCCGTCGCCATGGCCGATATGCTGCTCGATGATCGACATCTTCCCCGAGGCAAGCACGGCCTCCTCGTCCTTGCGGAAGGAACGGGCGACGTCGGACGGGTAGAAATCGAAGTCGGTCTTGCCGATCAGGCTCGCGGCACTCTCCGCCCGCATCAGCCTGGCGGTCGCCGGATTGGCGGCGATGAACCGGCCATCCACGCCCTTGGCGTTGAGCGGCTCGGGAAACGCATCCATCAGGCTGCGATGCAGCTCGTTCTCGGCGGCCGTCCTCAAATGCCGGAGCTGGCTCACGATCACGGTCCCGACCATCATCATGGCGATGAAATTGAGGAGGGCGCTCGGTCCGGCGATCTCCTCGAGCAGCATCCCGCGCAGCTCGGCGGGGAGGAACAGGATGCCCACCAGAGAAAGGGGGGCCGCCAGGACGGAGAAGACGAGCAGGGCTGCTGAGGTCGGCAGGCGAGCGCCCCGGATCAGGCCCGCGGCGACGCCGAACAGTGTCATGACAGTGATGCCGATGATCGCCGGAGCCGCGCCGACACCGCCGACATAGAGCCTGTAGAGTGCAGCGACGATACCGACGGCGCAGCCGACCAGCGGCCCGCCGAGAAAACCCGAGAGCCCGATCGGGACGGCGCGAAGATCGAGGATGAGCCCCGGCTCGATCTCGAAGGGCAGGGCCATGAGGATCACGACGCAGATCCCGCCCGCCAGCACCATGGCGCCCTGCCGCAGCCTGGGACGGAGCGTCTGCGTCCTGTCGAAGGTCAGCACCCAGACGCCGATCATGACGGCGATGATGCCGAGATTGGCGAGCAATCCCTGCCACATGGGAGATATCACGTGCGGCCCCGAACGAGGGAACGGATCGAGCGCCGTCTTCTTTCAGCCGGACGGCGTCCCGGCAGAACTACCGCACCTTGAACCCTTGTCAATCCTCACAGGCCTTGCAGGCAACCATACGCTTCGACGCAGCGCGCCTCAGAGGCCGCGGCCCAGCGTGCCGAGACGCGCGAAGAGCGTGGCATCCATGCGCACGAAGTGCCCGCGATCGGGATCGTCGAAGTAGATCGGATCGGAGGTCGCCGAGGGATCGCAGCCCTCCCGCACCAGGTCGATCTTGCGCTGCTTGTAGGTCGAGGTCGCGTCGAGCGCCGGGCTGAGGCGGACGAAGAGCGGCCGGGCCTGGGGCGTGAGCGCCTCGTGCATCCGGGCGCGGAGCGCGGCGAGCGCGAACCCCTCGCCGGGGACGACCGTCGCCATGCCGGCCCGGCCCTCGACGCCGGGGATGGCGACCCCGTAGACGGTGGTCTCGGCAACGCCGGCGCAGCCGCCGAGCACCTCCGCCACCTCCGCGGTGGAGACGTTCTCGCCCTTCCAGCGGAAGGTGTCGCCGATCCGGTCGACGAAGTAGAAGTAGCCGCGGCGGTCGCGCCGCATCAGGTCGCCCGAGCGGAACCACATGTCGCCGGGGACGAGGACGTCGCGCAGCACCTTCTTCTCGGTCTCGGCGCGATCGGCATAGCCGTCGAAGCGCTGGCTCGGCTTGAGCGGGTTGACGAGGATCTGCGAGACCAGCTCGCCAACCTCGCCCGGCCCGCACTCGATGCAGAGCCCGTCGGCGCCACGCACCGGCGCCTCGCGCCCGACGTCGAAGCGGATCGTCGTCACCGGGAAGACCGGCCGGGCCCAGCGCGGGATGCGGCCCACCGCCCCGGGTGTGTCGTCAAAATTGAACAGGATCGCGTTGCCCTCGGTGGCGGCATAGAACTCGCGGATATGGGCGATGCCGAAGCGCTCCCGGAACGGCTGCCAGATGTCGGGACGGAGGCCGTTGCCGCAGGCGATGCGGATTCCGTGGTGGCGCTCCATCGGGTGCGGCGGGGCATTGAGGAGATAGCGACAGAGCTCGCCGATATACTGGAACCGGGTGCAGCCCGCCTCCACCACGTCGTCCCAGAATGCCGAGGCCGAGAACTTCTCGCGGATATGGACCGAGCCGCCGGCGACCAGCGCCGCCCCGATGCCGAGCACGCCGCCCGAGGTGTGGTACATCGGCAGGCAATTGTAGATGCGGTCGCTCGCGCTCG